>JAYRRZ010000001.1:0-1210 GCA_041909865.1 Candidatus Altimarinota bacterium
ACCAATAGCATTATTCAATGCGTTAAATGGATCAAGCCGTAATGCAAAAGTAGCCAGTAAGCCATTCATCTTATTCACAGTATCAGTAAGAACTCCTTTCGGAATTTCACTGTTAATTGCTTTGTAAAGAGTATCAGTTACGATAGGACCTTCGTAACCATGCTCGCGAAGTGCTTTGTTTACAGATTCCAAATGATCTGGATGAACAGCAGATTCCCATAGCTTACTAACTTTATCCCAGACCCAACTTACTTTTGAATCTAGCATATTGTTAAGAGAGGTCCAAACTGGATAGTCTGCTGTTTTCTGTACATCAAGAGCTTGCTTAATCAGATTCAGCGCCGGATTATTTGGTGAGTTATTAATTCTTTCTACCGCACTAGTATAATTGAATTTCGAGTTCGCAAGATTCATCTGCTCTCCACCAAGCGCGCGGAGACCATTAAATTGACGCTCGTAAATATGTGATACAGTTTCACGAACTACATTATCTAATCTCTTTGTGTGCCAATCAATGAAATCCTCAGCAATCTTCTGCGGATCAGTGACTGGAAGCATTGATTGACTGCGGCCTTTACGCATTAAGAATTCATTAATCTTATTTTCATGAATCGAACGCTCAAATTCAAATTGTCCATGCGCTTTAAAATAAGCTTCTGAATCCAGTTTAGATAATACTTTCCAGCCCGGCGGAAGATCAGCTAGAATTGAATTCTTCAATGTTTCTAACTTAGCCTCATCTGCTGCATAGATCATCCCATGATGACCAGTAGAAGTCATTGAATCATCTACAACAAATGCGAAATATGGAGTCTTTCTAATATCGCGCGGAAGAGGATAGAAATACTCTTTATTTCTTGAGTCAAACAATCCTTGGTGATTACGAATAAGAGCTAACTTATCCAGCATATCTCCGTTATTTTTCATGTGCAATTCAATCATATCTGCTACAAGAGGAGATTTAACTGTAACTGCTGGAGTGAAATCTAATGCAAGAGAGGCGTCACCATCAAGAAGTAATTGCATCTTCGCGCGATCCCACTTATACCTCTGCGGTAATCCGCGCATTGTTTCATTAAGCATAGACCACTCAATAGCTGCATCCGTATTACCTACCAATTTCGATAGTACTGGATTAGCAGATTCCATGAATCGCTCTTTGAACACTTTCTTAATTCTATGCGTCTGCAATCCTACCCATTGAGTAGTA
>JAYRRZ010000002.1:0-1655 GCA_041909865.1 Candidatus Altimarinota bacterium
ATACAACTACGAGGCAGTAGTTCCTTATGAAGATTTACCAGAAGGCTCAAAACTAATTGACCGATATATCGCAGAAAAGGTGCTCTCTCTCCTCGCCTCAGAACGAGCAGACTGGCTCAGAAGTGAGATTGAGAAGTTGGATGGGATTGGGGAAATTTGTGGTAACTGCAACGGTGACGGATGGGTTTCTGGTACTGAGGCAGGGCATGGATGTGATGGGACAGATGAAAGTTGTGCAATGAATTGTCCTATCCCGATTCAAACACAAGAAGGATGTGAGGTATGCCAAGGTGACGGGAAGATAAGACACCCAGATGTCACCTCCATCATCACACGGTACAAAGAGGAATTAAAAGAATTGGAAGGTAAATAAGTATGGAATTTTGCCAACACTGTGAAATGTATATGAAGCCGTTTGTCTCGGAGAGTAAGAAAGAACTCCTATGTGAGTTTTGCGGAAAGACTATTGTATACAAAGATGAAAACGGGCGGAACATTCGACCCACCAAAGAGGAATTATTAGAGTTAGATAAGACAAATGGCTTCTGAAAAAGTATCAAATCATTTATGCAGACCCACCGTGGAGTTATAACGATAAAATGTCGGGACACTCTTTTAGTTTAGACCACGAATATGAAACACAAAGTAAGGACTGGATAGCGAAATTGCCTGTGGGGAAAATAGCAGATAAAGATAGCACTTTATTTCTTTGGGCGGTATCTCCACAACTTCCAGAGGCACTAGAAGTTATGAAAGCGTGGGGATTTAAGTACATTACAGTCGCATTTTGCTGGAGTAAAAATCACAAAAGTGGAAAGAAAGTAAGTAACTTAGGAAGATGGACAATGGGAAACGTAGAAGTTTGTTTATTAGGAAGAAAAGGAAAACCGCAAAGAATTTGCAAGAATATAAAACAACTTGTAGAGGCGGAAAGAACAACACACAGTAAAAAACCAGATGAAGTAAGAAGAAGAATTGTTGAACTTATGGGAGATGTGCCACGAATAGAATTATTTGCCCGAGAAAAAACAGAAGGCTGGGATGTATGGGGCAACGAAGTAGAATCAGACATAATAATTAAACCATGACAACTCTCAACACAATCATAGAGGAGATGAAGCGCGGTGCAAAAGAAAAAGCTCTAGCCGTTAATTATAAAAATTACGATGGTAAAAAACGCATCTATACGTTTGAAGAAGATGTGATAGACACCATCATCACCACCACCGCACAGAGAGTGAGAGAGGAGACGATTGAGGAGTGTGCTGTAACTGTTTGGAACCAATGGTCTAAACAAAGTGACGGACTTGAAGACACAGAAAGTAGTAGAGCTTTCGCGAGAAGTGTGGAAGCAATAAGAGCATTATCCACCCTAAATAAGTAAGGTATGACAGAACAATATGAGTGTCCGAGCTACTACGATGATAACAGTGTCTTACAAGACTGTACCTGTGGGAAGTGTGGTAGCAAAGCAGACTGGCTCAGAAGTGAGATTGAGAAGTTGGAAGGGGAACTGTGGGGCTTCAGTAAAGGAAGAGAAGAGTGCGACGTGGCATTTGTAAAGAAAACAGGTGCTCTACGCTACGCAGGAGAAGGTGCAGATACAGCTTGCAAGTTCCACAACCAAGCCCTCACCTCCATCATCACACGGTACA
>JAYRRZ010000003.1:0-8683 GCA_041909865.1 Candidatus Altimarinota bacterium
ATTGGCTCAGTCGTAAATATGAACGATTACGAGTCAGTTAGCTTAGAGACTGTACCCAAAGAGAAGTATTTACAAGCTGGACTCATCGCATCAAGAGTACCCGAGTTCTGGGATATTTGGATGAAACGAAGCCTACAAGATGCGTGGCAGTGTCGATGTGCCGAAAATGACACCATGAACCTCGTTATTTACGAGAATAACTGGAAGTTAAAAGTATTCGATCAGGACAAAGACTACTACGGGTGTAAATCACTAGGCAGAGAAAGTGAGTTTACTTTAGAGGGCAATAAAGTCATGTGTCGAGGGGAACAAGTTAAGGCATATCATGCCGCCAAGGGTCCGAGTAATATGCCAAAGACCAGTTATGAGAAGTTACGCCAGTATGGCTTCCCCGAAGATGTCGCTCAGTTTGCAACCTTTGTAGGAAAGTTTGGAAAAAGTGTAACCTATGTATAAACCATATTCTATCTGGACACCTCCATTCGAAAGTACTAGTGGAGGGATCAGGGTCATGTGGGGACTCTATGCTTGGCTCTTGGTAAAAGGGCAGATTGCCTATGTAAACGCAGAGATTGATATACCCTTTGTGGGGATTTACCCAGAGATAGCACATGGTAATGATCTAGGAGCAAAAACTGTAGTCAGGTACTTACTGAATAAACCAGGTGTGATGGCTGGCTATGGCATACCAGGTCCTACAGAGTTTGAAAAGACGGATTTAATCTATGTCTTCTCAAGGATATACGACACTTACGGGGTAGATGATGACCACTTACTTTTCTTACCGATTATCAATCTTCACTTATTTAAGGATACGAAAAAGAAACGCACTAAGACGTGTTATTTGGTTGGAAAAGGGCAAAATAAGTATAGACATCCTGAGGACTCTATCGAGCTAACCAGACAGTTTTCAGCCGATCAGAAAGCCTTAGCAGAGTTACTTAACGAGTGCCACACTCTTTATGGCTATGATCCACTCTCTGCTATGTACGATATAGCTCGTTTGTGTGGTGTCACAGTTAAATACTATGGTGACATGGATAGAAAAGAGTTAGATAAGTACGAACCTGGTCTACAGGGGATTGACTTTGGCGATGGTAGTAAATTAGACAGTAATAGATTTAGATACCACTATCAAGAAATGATAAACGAGTTTAGTAATAAGTTGGATATTTTTATAGATAGGACTCAATGCCAATAAAGATTTTCGCGTTCCCCACTCACTGTTCAAAAACCACTACTCCAGGTGTTGATTATGTTCGCATCATCATGCCAATGGAACAGCTGATGAAAGACCCTCGTTTCGAGATTACCATGTACAAGAACGATAGGAAGAAGCCCTACGACTGGAAAGACTGGCAAAGAATAGCCCAGACTCACGATATATTGTATATTAACTATTTAACCTTGCCTTGGGACTTCTCGTTAGTTGGTATGTTGTTTAGGAAGTACGGGAAAAAGATAGTCTTTGATATTGACGATCTTATCTGGGAGATACAATCAGATAACTCAAGCTATGAAACGTATAAACCTGGTAGCGAGGGGCGAGCAGTCGTAACCGATATTTGTAACGAAGCTGATTACGTTACAGTTACTAACCTTTATCTAAAGAACGCTTTAATCTCTCACACCAAGCAAACCTATAACCGAGTAGAAGTCTTACCTAATCGAATTGATCTCAACCTCTATAACTGGAAGCCTGAACCTAAAGAAAAGCAGATGATAAGGATTTGTCATTTCGGGTCGTCTTCACACTTTAATGATCTAGCTAACAGGAACTTTGTTGATGGACTTGAAAGACTAATGAAAGAGTTTCCTAATGTCGAGTTTATGACTATTGGCTCGATGATTGGTCAGTTCAAGCGTAAGTTTGGCATGAGATATATTAACGACTTTGGACACCAAGACCTCTATACATGGGTAGGTATGATGAAAGACAAGCTAAAAGATGTGGATATTTGGGCTGTACCACTTGAGATTTCAACCTACAACCGTTCTAAGTCGTCAATTAAGTTCTTAGAGATGTCTTCAACTGGTAAGGCTGGTGTGTGGCAAGACGTGAGGCAATATCAGGAATTGGTAGAAGATGGTAAAAATGGTTATTTAGCTCATTATGCAGACGATTGGTACAAAAACTTGAAAAGATTGGTACTTTCTCACGAAAAACGAGTGAAAATGGGTGAGGAAGCGTATAAAACTGCTGAAAAATGGTCAATTCAAAACAATATTCAACAATATGCTGATTTCTTTATTAAGGTAATGAATAGCGAAGCAAAGTAAAGCTTCGGCATAACATATTTGAGAAATATAAACATTTCTCGCTTATCTTTTTGCCGTCGAAAGACTTATCCTATTAAAAACTACTCTTCCTAATAGGGGTTTTACAAAACTTACAGGCAATAATCTGTTTTCTCTCAGTGCCTGAGCAGACAATCGGGCTTAAGAGGCTCATAATCGCTGTTGTAACGAGTTGATTGCTTTCCTCTTAAGGTTTTTCATGGAGCCGATCACCTCTCCCCACCTTATATTTCTCACCGCCTCCTCTGGTGCGGATTTACCAGCTTGCTTGTTTTAGGTCTAATTTATAGTCTTCTCCCTAGCCAGCAAGTGCATAGCCCCGACTTTTGTCTTCTTAACGCAAAAAAGACCACAAGACTTTCGTCTGTGGTCACTTAACAATCAATTTCAGTTAAGAAAACCTTATGTAAATAAAAAACCCTCTTTGTAAGATGGGCGAGAATCGTGGGGATTTTCCCACCCTACAAACAGGGTTCTTCCCACGCTTTCTCTTTTTTATTCACTTGTACCCACAATTAAACACCAAGAAATCTACTTTGTCAATACCCTACTTGACACTTTGCGGTAATTATGCGATAAATAAGTTACATCTAATTTGGGTTAGCCCATAGAAACCATAAGAACCTATAGTAAGCGACTCACAGATTTACTCTGTGGTCGTTTTTTTTGTGCCTAAAAAACTTTAGAACTAGTAGAAGAACTAACAACAAATAAAAAGGAACATAAACAACATAAAACGGAACAGCCGAAACAGATGTAATATCGTCAACTTTTTTTATAAACACGTCATAGAAAGTTAATAAACCACCATAAAACCAAAGAGTAGCAAAAACAAGTGGAACAACAATAAGGAACTTTTTTAGTAACACGACTAATTATAGCACAAAGGAGCAAGATGGCACTTATACCAGGACAAGACATCTACAACATAGGTAAGAGTTTGTATGGAATGTTTGGGTCAAAACAAGCACTTGGAAACGTAGTTGATAGTTGGGGTACTCAACTAGGAATACCAGAAACAGGTATCTCAGAGAGAATCGCTGGTGCACCGACTACCAATACAGCAACAAACAGGACTTACGCTTCAACTGGAACACAACCTCTTATGAGTTATGCAAATCAGAGTTATGGTACTCCAGTTACACCAACTGGCTCAGTTCTTGGCGCAAATACTTCTGGTGGTGACGATAGAATCACTCAACTAAGAAAAATGGGTAATCTCAATCCAATTCAACAAGAAGAACTTAACAACCTATTAGGGAATCAGGGTGGTCAACAAAATCAACAAGCAGAACAAGAGCGAATACTTAACGAGGGCTACAACCAATATCTATCAAACCTAGATCAACAGCTGGGCTTTTACGGTCAATCTGCTGAGTCTCAACGAGGACAAGCCCAAAATGCCTACAATCAAGGGGCTAACATGGTCGGTTCTCAGTATGCTCAGAATCAAGCCGATCTCTCTGCAAGTAGAGAAAAGACCCTCAGAGACCTCTCTCAAAACTTAATGCAGTCTTGGCAACAAGGCAATACTTATCTAGGTACGAGAGGTGCGAGTGATTCAAGCGCCGCTAATCAATACGCCTACGCCCTAACTAAGATGGGAAACCAAGCAAGGGGCGATGTTCAGGGTCAATACGACCAGAATATGTTTAAGTTAAAAAATACCTACGATACTGAGTTAAAGAATCTTGATTATCAAAAACAGAATCAACTAGCTCAAATCTCACAATGGTATGCCGAGGCTCAAGCACAAGTCGCAGGACTCAAGGGCAGAGCCGCACAAGAACGCAGTCAGCAAGCTCTCTCAATGGCTATGCAGATGGCTCAACAGGTTCAAGCTGATAACGCCTCTAAAATGCAAGCTCTTGACTCATGGGCTGCTAACCACGCTACAAGCTGGAATCAACTAGCAGGACAACTCGCTCAAACTTCATCGTTCAAAGCTCCGACTCCTACGTTTAATAATCAGGGCTGGACTGGTGGTACAGGTCGTAACACTGGAGTGATGGCTGGCTATGGTGCTACGACTGAGGACAAGAACTCTCCTTATCCAATAGCCACCATGATAGACGGTAGAACAAAGTATTCAGATGGCTCAATAAGATAAGGAAAGTCTCATGGCTAACCTTAGAGATTTAGCAAAAAACATCTACAACGTAGGAACTAAAGTAGCGTCTACTAATCCTATTCTTAATGCTATTGGTATGGCTGGTAAAGCTGTAAATACTCCTCTTAATGTAGATGTCTCAAGATTTAGGGGAGTGGCAAATAAAGCATATAGATGGGGTCAACAACCTGCTGGGAGAGTTGGTCAGGGAATTATAAATACTTCTAATGCTTTTTTGAAATCTCCACTTGGTATACCTGGCAGAGTAGTACAAGGTTACGCTGGTTCACTAAGTAATAATTTACAAAGAGCTGGTCAAGCATACGAACAAAATACTCAACTATTAAACGAGGGTGCGCCACTTAGATCAAGGATTAAACCCTTAGCGATGGGTGGTTGGAATACCGCAAAAGCGTTAGCTCAAGTCACTCCTATTGGAGCGTTAAAACCCACTGTGGGTATGGCGTTACCTGGACTACTAAATGCTGGTATTGCCAAGTATCAAGGACAAGACCCCGCTAGTGCTTTTGGTAGAGGTGTTGGAGAGTATCAAGGATGGAGACCAATTCTTAATGTTACTGATCCGACTATCTCCAGGGTAGTTTCAAAAGTTGGAAATATTGGTCGTGCTGCCAGTAGAACCGCCAAGTTACCACTCAACCAGATATTAAAACAGCAACTAGCTACTAGAACCATTACTGGCGTGGGCAATGTTATTGAAGATGAAATATTAGCTAAATTAGATCAAATTAAACCCTCAAACACACAAAGGTTGTTCTCGTTTGGAATTGGTGCGTCTATGGGTGGCAACCAACAGCTAATTGATCAAGCAAAGATTAGATTAAAAGATGCAGACTTTAGCAAAATTGCTAAGGAAACCGGAGCAAGCGTAGAAAAAGTAAAAGAAGTCTACGAGAACAGTCTAGCTAGAAAAATCACTGTCACTGATAATAATGGTAAAACCTCTGTTGGAATAACTGATAAGAGGGGTTCGGGAGAGTGGATTAAATGGGCTACTGATAACGGATATGATTACAAGATTGAACTAACTGGAGGAAGTTTGGGTAGTGTAGGTGGAGGACAAAAACCACCTGATCCCACAGAAGCACTAATAGCCGAAGCAAGGAAGTACAAGAGTGCTGAGGAGTTTATTGCACAACACGAAAGCAAAATTAAGTCAGATTATTCGAATAAGTTCAGAGATGCAGAAACTAGGCTCGTAGACGTTCCAAAAGTTGTTCAAAAAGGTTTAACTGAAAAAAGTGCAGAGGTTTATAAGAAAATCCATGCTAAAGAAGGTGTAGAGATTGTAGATGCAGGTAATGGCAGGTTTAACATTGTATCTGGAACAAGAAAACAGACTTTTCAGGGCATGAGTCCTCAAGAGAGGGAGGCATTTTATACATCCAACCCCGATTTATTTGAAAGCAAGACTTTACTATACGAACCTGGGGAAGATGGTGGTATTTATAGCAACTCTCCAAGCGTAGACAGAAAACAACTCACCGACCTCTACAACCAATCCCAACTCCCAAAGAGTGGGGTAGAACTAAAACCCAAAACTAAATTACTCCAACAAGCAGAAGAATTGAAAAATGCAGGAATGGAGCAACTTAGTGCGAATCAAGAACTTGCTCAGATGAATCAGGTGAAAAGATCAATGTTCACTGATAATCAAATAAAAGACATTAATAGATTAAAAACTATTGCTAGAAGCAACAAGGCATTAGAGGGAGACATAGAGACATTAAGAAAACTAACTCCAGATGGACTAACTGATAGGGTATTAGAGTATGTAGAGGAAGCTACAGCTATTAAGGGTCAGGGAAACGAAGAACAGTTATTAGAAATGGCATTAAGTATTCCAACCAAAGCAGATACTAAAGTCAAAATACCAGTTGAAATAAAAAACGCTAGAGAGCTAGAAAAACAAGCAAGTAAATTGAGAGACTTGGTTTATAACTCTGAAACTGATCCAAATATAAAAACTAAAGTAGTAGCAGATAACCAAGAAATAATACGAGAATCAGCACTATCTGATTATAAAGAATGGGAAAAACAACTATTCAAGCAAGAGTCTGCTAAGAGAATGACCCCGAACAGACAGGCAAATAGAGTTACTCTACAAATTAAATCCAATACAAAGCCAAGTTACGCAAGACCAGAAAATATCGCCAACACTCAAGATATATCTAACATGGGTAAGGGAATGACTGATATCTACAGAAATGTAGATAGGGTGTTTGGTAAGAACTCACAAGTAAGAAAACAAATCTTAGAACCATTTGATACTGCTAAAACCAGTATGGTTGACGATCTTGAAAGAGAAGCGACAGACTTAGAGAAAAACATCATTTCTAAATATGGATTCAAAAAAGGGAGTACGGAAAGTGAGTACATACAGAAATATGGAGAGGGATTGGTAAATGACTCAGAACTTATAGGGAAGTTTGGAGAAATAAAAGCAAAGCAAATTATCGAAGCAGATAAGTGGTT
This sequence comes from Candidatus Altimarinota bacterium, assembly GCA_041909865.1. Taxonomy (GTDB): domain Bacteria; phylum Patescibacteriota; class Gracilibacteria; order BD1-5; family UBA2023; genus JABFSX01. The sequence continues at coordinate 6,905 of JAYRRZ010000003.1, forward strand.
TAGATCACAATATGACAGATTACTAGGTGAAGTAAATGCGGTTAGGGCAAAAATCTATCCAAGCGATCCATCCAAGATCATACCAAGAAGAAAAGACTACTATAGGCACTTTCAAGACCTATCAAGTATGTTTACTGGACTAAAGAACTTATTTGATAATCCTGCTGGAATCGAACCTGGATTGGCTGGAGTGAGTGAATACGTAAAACCAAAATCTAAATGGCTATCTTTTGCTCAAAAAAGATTGGGCATGAGAACTGAATATGATGCGATTGGTGGGTATTTAGATTATGTGGGGGCGCAGACTTACGCCAAAAGGATTGATCCATTTATTGAGAAGTTCAGGGCATTAAGACAAGAGTTAGTAGATGCTACAAGTATCGAGGGTGATAAAAACTACGGAAAACTAAATAACTTTATTGAGTTTCTTGATGATTATGCAAACGACTTAGCGGGAAAAACAAATCCTGCTGATAGAGTGGCTCAAAAATATATTCCAGGTGGTAGAAAAGCATTTAGTATTCTTAACTGGATAAACTCAAGAACGAAAGCAAATGTAATTGTTGGTAACCTATCATCCTCTATAGCACAATTCTTTAATATTCCTCAAGGTATAGCAGAGGCAGGATTAGGTAATTCTACTAAGGGAATGGCGAGAACTCTCGGTTCAATACTAGATAATACTGATACACCAATCACTAAGTCGGAGTTTATTAAAACTAGATTTGCTGGTGATATATCTGATAGGTTTGATGTTGGAATACTTAGTAATGTCAAAAAAGCTGCATCTTGGATAACAAGAATTGGTGATGAGATAGGCACTAAACTAATTTGGAACTCTGTCTATGAGAAAGCATTAGAGCAAAACATAGACAATCCAATCAAATACGCAGATGACATAACCAGAAAAATGGTAGCTGGTAGAGGTATTGGGGAAGTGCCACTACTGCAAAAATCAAAAGTATTTCAATTAGTAGCTCCATTTCAGTTAGAAGTCTCTAATGTGTGGCACGTAATGAGAGAGTGGGCTGGTGAAAAAGCTGCTAATAAGTTTGTTACGTTTTTTATAGCATCGTATTTAATGAATCGAGTAGCAGAACAAATTAGGGGCAGCGATGTATCTATTGATCCGATTCAAACAGGGATAGACGCAATAGAGGCTTATGGTGAGGAAGATGATAAGAAAATAGGAGTATTAAGGGCTGGCGGCAGAGTTTTTGGTGAGATTCTTTCTAATGTACCAGGTGGTCAAACGATAGCAGCTATGTATCCTGAATACGGCACTACCATTGGTGATACAAAATTACCAACAAGAAAAAGTTTATTTGGAGAGGGTGATCCAACTCGGTTTGGTGGTGGATTACTAGCATCAAAGGGGCTCTCTGATCCATTATATAAAATAATTCCCCCATTTGGCGGTGCTCAAATTAAAAAGACGATTGAGGGACTTGGAGTAGTCAACAAAGGATACTCTGAAAGTAAGACCGGCAGAGTTAGATTTCCTATTGAGCAATCACCGCTTAGATATTTGCAAGCTGGAGCATTTGGTCAGTATTCAGTACCAGAAGCAAGGGCTTACTTCAAAAATAAAGGATCAGTAATGGGTGAAAAACAATCCGCTACTTTCAAATCGCTATTACCTGAAGATCAAAAAGCATTTTATAACGATAGACAAGCAAGGTTATCAAACAAAGATGAAAGTCAACCAGCTACTAAGTCAGATGGTATAGAAAAATACAAATCAGGTGGAGGTGCTACCGTAGAAGAACGGGCTAATTG
>JAYRRZ010000004.1:0-2819 GCA_041909865.1 Candidatus Altimarinota bacterium
AGCGGGAATGAATGATCTAGCCTTAGTTGAGGTGATTGAAGAGGTTCTTATAGACCAAGAGGAACTTCTTGAGGAAGGCGCGAAGGCATTATGCAAGCGGAGAAAGGAGGCTATAGATGGGAGAAAGAGAGCCGGAGTCGAGGAGCAGTGGGATGCTGCGGACGACGCTTATGAGGGGATTGATGCTACAACTAAGTTAATGGGTAGCGAGCAGACGAAGGCTGACTTTGAAGGGTATGCCGGTGTCAAAGGGAGATCTGGTGGAGTTCACAGCACGGCTATTCTGAATATCACTCGATTGTATGTTAACTCGGCGGCGGCTAGAGTATCTGATATGCTCCTTCCGACTGATGAGATTCCTTTTGGGGTTGTCCCGACTCCACGAAGTGATATTAGTTATCTCATAAAACAGATAAAGAAGGAAGATGAGAAGAATGAGGAAGAGAACAAAGTTCGGGTGGAGAAGGCGTACACCACAATCAAGGATTGGATGGTTGAGTGTAACTGGCAGGGACACGCAAGAAGATTTATTAAGTCGGCTGCGTTGTATGGAACTGGAATCCTGAAGGGGCCGATGCCAGTTGAGAGAAAGTTCTCCTCGAGTGATTTAGAACTTTTTAGAACAATGTTAGATCCGGCGGAAAGATTAAGGGTGCTGTATCGGCCTGGATCTGAATTTGTTCCGGTACGAAATTTCTATCCGGATCCAAGTTGTGGGAATGATATTCAGAACGGATCTTTTGTTTTTGAGCGGACTGAGATATCGAAAAGAAAGTTAAAGGGATTAAAAGAAGATCCTTCGTATATCTGTGACCAGATTTGTAAGTGTTTGGAAGAGGGGCCGAAGGAGGGAGAAGGATCGAGAGAGCGGATGGGCGGGGCTAGGAAGAACGTATTTGATTTATGGTTGTATTGGGGACCAGTGCCGAAAGGATTAATCCCGCAAGACGAGGTTTTGTTAGAGGATCTGGATGAGGAAGAGGATTCTGGAGAATCTATAATGGAAGAAAAAGGAGAAGGGGAGGAAGAAGAGGAAGATGAAAAAGAAGAATTTGCATATGCCGTTCTCTGCAATAACAGAATTATTAAGGTCGCCCGAAACACATTAGACATTGAAGAGTTTCCGTTTGATATTCTTTGCTGGCAGGCTCGTGATGATTACTGGGCGGGGATCGGGGTTGCGGACCATGCACAAACCCCGCAAAGAGGACTTACGGCTTCTTTACGGAATCTGCTTGACAATGCTTCGTTGTCTAGCGGGCCTCAGATTATCTTCTGGAAGAATGTTATTGAGCCACAGGACGGACAATGGGAGATTTATCCGAGAAAGCTCTGGTTTGCTAATGTAGAGCAGACTGATGAGGGGCTAAGGCAAGTTCAGAATGCGATAACTACGATAGACATACCTCAGCATATAAATGAGGTGATGACTGTTATAAAGTTCTTTATGGACGCGGCAGAGCAAAGTACGGGAATTTCGGTTGCGTTCCAAGGACTTAGTGGAGAAAACTCGAAGCAGACGCTTGGTGGAATGCAAATGCAGACTAATATGGCGTCTAGTGTTTTGAGAACTCTTGCTAGGGACTTTGATGATATTACGGAAGCTCAGGTTAATCGGTATTATGAATGGATTAAGACGTATGGACCAGAGGATGCGATTGGAGATCTTCAGGTACAAGCAAGAGGATCAAGTACACTTGTCGAAAGAGATCTTCAGGTTCAAGCTTTGACTAATCTACTGCCGCTCTCGCTGAATACATCATATAATCTTTCTCCTGCAAAAATGATGGAGATGTTTATACGGGCACAGAGGTTCGACTATTCGTCGGTGAAGTTGAGTGAGGAAGAGAAAGCCGCGTTGCAACCAGGAACTCCGGTGCAAGTTGAGGTAGCTAAGATTAGAGAAGAATCGGCGGCTCAAATTGCACAGCTTCAAGCAGAGATTGAAAAGTATAAGGTTGATGTCAAGGCGGCTATTGAGCAGATCCGGGTTGGGGCGAAAGGGCAGATTGAGGGGATGAAGATTATCGGGCAGGAACAAGGGAGGCAGAAGGATCAGGAGCCGCCGAAGGATAGTAAGAAAGAAAATCCTGAAGATGAAGGGTCTAAAATGAAGATTCTGTCTCAACTAGGGCTTGCATAAATGGAGAAGAAGGGATTGTTGAATGAGCAGGAGAGGAATAGTTCTGCTTGGAGAAAGATACGACAGTATCTGTTAGTAGAATTGTTAAAACTAAGGGAAAGGAATGATGCGAAGCTTTCATTGGAAGAGACGACAGCCCTTCGAGGAAATATACATAGAATAAAGATAATCCTCGAAACGGCTGAGGGTGGAATATTTTGGGAAGAGTTGAAAAGTCCCGTATACGAAGAAGATTCGATAAAGTTCTAGAGGTAGAAAGATGGCAGATATAGATTTTTTTGACGAGGATGGAGTCGGACCGGAAGAGACTTATGAAGATAGCTCTTCTGATTCCGCCCCAGAATATTTTGTAGGGGAGATGACACAGGACGATGTTGTTAATAGACTGAATCAGGTCTCTGAGTTCCCGAATAGGTTAAGAGATCTGGAGGGATCGGCGTTTGGGAAGATGAGTGCGTTGGAACAAGCGATCGGCAACTTACAGCGTACTCTTCCTTCCCAAGCGAAATTTGATCCGAACAAACTGAGTAGGATTGCGAAGTACGATCCGGAATTGGCGAAGGCTATTGCGGAAGATTTGCAGGAAGCTTTGTCTATATACTCATTGAATGATGATGTGCTGGCGCCTTATCTGGGTAAGGCTCAGAGAGAGCTTCAGGATAGATTCAATTCTGAT
>JAYRRZ010000005.1:0-1624 GCA_041909865.1 Candidatus Altimarinota bacterium
TAGGAATTGGCCGGGGTGCATGGCAAACTGACCTCCTTCTTTGAGTTCTACTCTCTCCACAGAGAGCTTAGATTTCTTATTTAGAAATAACACATTATCCGGGCCTTGGGATACATGCTGATTTTCAGCAAGAATTATCGGGCCAAGATGCAAATCTAGAGAAGCAGAATTTACAGCTTCATACTTTGCATTTTCAATCACCCCATCTTCAATCAGATCACAGATTTCAGTATAAGATAAAATAGTCATGATACGTATTTCCTTTCTTCGTCAGAGAGTAGGGAGAAATCAATTAAATCATTTCCGGTTTCTTCAAGTATTCTTCGTTTCGCCAAGTAACCTCCATTGGTAGAGAGTATCTTATCTGCCAGAAGTAAATTATTCAAAATATCTCCAAGAGCAGTCATACTTTCTAAATCATTATGCACTTGTTTCCAAAGCATTTTTCGGCTAATTACACCGTCTGCCCCTTCAAGTATATGTAATACTTTATGTGCTACGTCTGAGTTTCTACTCTTACCAAATTCACCAAGAGCCTTCGGCATCGTGTGTTCAGCGTGAGTAAGAATAGTATTTGCATATACCACATCTGATAGATCAATTGTACGCTTTAGAGCGGCAGCTGAAGTAATGAGACAGAGTTTAAGTAGATGAGTAAAACGACGATTAGAATAACTATCGAAGCGCACATCATCTACTCCAGCCCAGCTTTTGTATATTTTATCAAGCGCGCTTTTTGCATCATTTGTAATCTCCGCTATTCCAGTTGATGTTACCTTAACGGCTTGCAATAGATTGATAATATCAGTGGTTGCCGCCGCATCTGGAGCTTCTGGAAATGTAATTCTTTTTCCAGTTTTTTCTCCATGCACCAGTACTAACCTACTAAATATCCCTTGTCCGATTGCTTCAATAGGAAATGCCAGCGAGAATCCAGTCGGTGTATTACCTGCAAGGATTGAGACTGTCGGATCTTGTATCTCAATGCTTTTGCTGTTTTTAACGCGATTGGAAAATGTGCCATCGTAATCCCAAAGTACTCCAAGCATTGATAGGAATTCAATATTACCGTTTCCCACGAATGTATTGAATTCGTCTGCGGCAACAAATAACTCAGATGGGCCGCTCTCACCATTTCCAAATAATCTGCTTTCGAGAAATGTGTCTGCGTTAGAAACTTCTGTATCTCCGGTGTCTCCCGCAAGATCAAGTAAAAATTTTTCTTTGGTAGTTCTTTCTGCAGCAATCGAAGTATAGCCAGTTTTACGGAGTAAGCCACTAGCAATTTTAATGGCTGTTGATTTTCTAGTTCCGGCATCCCCCATGAGCATACAGTATATGTTAGGGAATACTTTGAAGTGTCCAAGGTGGAATCTATATGAGCGACCAAGATAAGCTCCTAGTATTGAAAGACAACTCCAGCGATGAAATGTTGCCGGCGCTTCTGTATCCCCTACATAAGAGAAGTATGCTGAGATAAAATCTTCTCTAGCCATGATTTACGCTTTCCACTGAGAATTAGTTCTTTGGTTTCAATTAACTGCCGATACGCCGGTACATCAATGTAGATGCAAGTAATCTCAGTGGAAGTTTTGTATGAGCGAATCAGTGGATGCGATTTAGA
>JAYRRZ010000006.1:0-2499 GCA_041909865.1 Candidatus Altimarinota bacterium
CCATACATTCCAGATGATGTGCTACGACGAATCAAAGCAGTCTGCAATCGAGTCGGTCCATGCAAAACCGTTGATCGTCTACTCGAATGGATCGACAACCAATGAGTAAAGTAAAGGAGTCGAATTCAACAAAAGCAATTACCATCACTGGATTGATTATACTGGCGCTCGTCATTTTTGGACGAGTGACATTGATTTATCTGGTTATTATCGCCTTAATTCTGAAAATCAAAACATGAGGTCGCAATAATGACTGTTTATATTCCAATAAGAAGCTCGAACGATCCATTACTCGATTTGTGGATTTGTTCACGCAATAGACTCGACAACGAACAATACAATCGGTTATACGAATTCTACTGGGTGATCTAAATGAACCAGCAAGAATATATCGGATGCTATAGATTGAATGATAAATACTTTTCGATTCATCCGCACGACATTGCGGATAACGAAGAGGAACGTATCCTGCAATGTATTCCATATTTGCCTCCAGAATATCGGAAGCTGATTGCGGATACCGTTAAGATTACTGTTCCTGAGTTCGATATTCTGTTCGCGCAATTCAATCAATTATGCGAGCATGAGTTGGAACGATACAGTGAATATCTACAAGGATTCGCTGATCAAGTCATCGACGATCCACACGCTGATGCCATGGCGGATTTACCATTCTAATTAACTCACCGACACCCTGTTTATTACAGGGTGTCATTCTTTTTGGTACTGTGATATACTATAAACAGTGGATTTAAGAAAAGTCATGTAGTGATTTTTCTTGTGTCCATTGTGGACCGAAACAGGAGGAGCAATGAAGTCATTTATTGAATTGCGTAAAATTGATGTCTCAGAGCATATCGAGAAAAAGAATAATCTATCGTACCTTTCATGGGCCTATGCGGTCGATGAATTGCTGCAAGCCGATCCAGCAGCCACCTGGAATTATACGTTCTTCGACTATGATACTGGGCGAGTTCCCTATTGCCGGATCGGTGAAACCTGCATGGTCTTTTGCACCGTTACCGCTTTCGGCAAGGCCATGACGGCACAATTGCCGGTCATGGATCATCGGAACAAGGCCATCCAGAATCCAGATGCATTCTCGGTCAATACCGCCATGCAACGCTGTTTGGCGAAGGCGATTAGTTTGCATGGTATCGGTTTGTATATCTACGCCGGCGAGGACTTGCCGGAGCAGGACAAGCCAGACATCGAAGGTATCAAGAACGAGCTTCGGTTTGCGCTCAAGGAACTCAAGAGTGAGATCGAAGTGCGTAACCTTTACAAGCAAGGCATCGCACGGATGATGGCAAAGGAGAATTCCGAAGAGAAACGGTGGCTCGAAGCAATCTGTAAGGAACGGATCGCTGCCATCAAAGCTTCAGAACCAGTAGCGGCCTAACCGATCACACGCCGTTCGTTGATCGAGCGGCGTGTTATTTTGAGGAGAATAAGATGTGGATTTGTGCTGATGTATACGAATATTTGTTGGATCGGATGGAAGAGTACGAGAAAACAAAAGACGCAGACCATCTAGTTCGAATTCTTAATAAGATTGTCATTCCTCGTATTGAGGATGATATGTACAACCAAATAGATGAACTTGGTCTTTTTGGTAAACCGTTATCTTATCCAGACGATAACGAGGATTACGATCCGTCACCATAAGGAAACACAATGATCACCGATACGAAATCCTATAAAGATTTATCATCTGTATGGACAGAAGTATGGCGCGAAACGCGAGATTATTTCGATAATGAATCCGACGCATTCAAGAAATTGTTTTCTGCTGTCGGAGAGTTTCTTGATAATATAGAGGAGGGTTGTGAATACGAAGACGATTACGAACAAGACCAAATCTTAGAGCGTCAAGAACTCGAAGATTTCTGTCATGATCAAGACGATAATTTACACTGGGTAGGCGAGGAAGATTTCTAATGAAAGTCTACAAACCAAAACTGATTGACGTACAGACTCGCTATGGTGAGTCGCTGCTTGATTACAATACTGATAAAGTCATGCACGAGATGTCGCAGCGTCAATATCAGAAAATGGTATTTGATGACCTGCAAGCCGTAAAACGGCGACCGTGGGATGCACCCATGGCGACGTATAACGAGAAAACGATGATTGAGAAACTCAAAGAATTCTTTCGGAGGTGATATGAATTATCTGCAAGGTTTAGCTATTGGACACGATTGGGAGTACGAGCGCATGGCCGAACTTGATGCTGCATTTGAATCTTATTATGAGGATTACATGACCGAACTAGCCGATGATTACAAGAAAGGATCGTTTAAGGAGATAGATGTTTTAATGGATGAAGTTTTTGAGAAGATATTGGACGATCCTATAAAATCGTTGAATTTTGGCAGGTTGGTATTTGGAATATTTCAATACATGCCAGACACGCCAGCAGCAAGGTCACTAAATTATCTCGTCAATGATGAAATCGAAACCATTCTGAAACAACGATTCAATAACCGTAGCGAATAA
>JAYRRZ010000007.1:0-1043 GCA_041909865.1 Candidatus Altimarinota bacterium
CCATCTATTTGTGCATGGATTCCGATCAAGCAGGGAAGGAAGCAGAAAATGAAATCGTACGACGGTTAGGGAATGAACGAATCCGTTTAGTACAATTACCCTATAAAGATGCGAATGAATGTCTGAAACATAATATCATTGATTTTCGTTATTATCTACGATCAGCACGTTCTCTTGATCCTTCAGAACTCAAACCTGCTGACTATTTTACCGATCAAGTTCTCGATAAGTTCTATCCATCCGAAGGAAGTTATCGAGGAATGCGAACACCATGGAAGAAAGTCAACGAAGCATTAAAGTTTGATCGAGCCGAATTAATTATATGGACGGGTTTTTCGGGAAGCGGGAAATCTCTTATACTGAATCAAATAGCTGCACAAGGGATGTTGGATAATGAGAAGTTCGTAATTTGCAGTATGGAGATGCCGGGGAAAGTCACCTTATGGCGCATGAATCGACAATTGACTGGACAAGAAAAGCCTTCACGCGAACGGATTCAGCAGACCATGAAATGGATGTCGGATAAGTTATGGATTGTTGATATTATCGGAACAGGAAAAGTAGATCGAATCCTCGAAGTTTTCAAGTATGCGGTTAAGCGTTATGATATTCGTAACTTCATCATTGATAGTTTAACAAAATGTGGGATTGCTGAAGATGATTATAATGGACAAAAAGAATTTATCGACAAATTAACTGATTTTGCTCATCACTATCAAGTGATTATTCATCTGGTCGTTCATCAGCGTAAACCAATGACAGAGGATGGAAGACCTGGAAAGTTTGGAGTGAGAGGGGCTGCTGCGATCACCGATGAAGCGAGTACCGTGATCTCACTCTGGCGACGGAATGAAGAAGAAGAAACTACGAAGCGAAAAAAGAAAGTAGTTGAAGTTGATCCACCGAATGCGGTACTTTCTATCGTCAAGAATCGGGAAACAGGTATCGAAGGCAAGTTTGGATTGTACTTTGATAGTGAGAGCTTGCAATATCGAGAAGAAAAAGACGAAACACGAATAGATTACTTATCGTTTCCACAAGAA
>JAYRRZ010000008.1:0-1216 GCA_041909865.1 Candidatus Altimarinota bacterium
CGTAGAGCGAATAATGTTTGAATGGACTTTAAGCAGGTTGATTGACTTAAAAAAGGGTATCAGCACGATAGCCGAGATTGAAGAAATGTGTTACGCAGGTCTTAGGAACTCTGGCAATCTAGAGAACCAGTTAGGTGAGAATAAAGGAGAAAATATATGATAATTAAATTTGGAAACCTAGTACAGCCACGACATAGCGAAGACCCTGAAAAACCAGAGGCAAAAGAAAAGGTTTCAGAAATGATGCAAAAGCTTCACGATGCGGGGTTTGAAAGACAGCAGAATATTAGTCATGGTGTAAAAAATGGCAAGTTCTACCACGTGTTTGACTTGCCACATCAGATTGAGTTTGGTGGCGGCACTCAAGAAGCGTTAGAAATAATGACACCCTATAGTGAGTATATGAAGCCAATAGCTTTGGTTGCACCAAAAGATATACACCCTAACCCAGTACAGGAGAAGCAAGAATGACCCTACAAGATAGATTAGAAGATATAGATACTATTGCAAGCAAAGCAGCAGTTCTTGCCTCTATTAAGAAAGATATTAACAACGAAATAACGGAGTGGTGTCAATGTGAGGACGGCTACATCGTTACGGGCGGTAAGTCTATGGAAGATGACTTAGTTGAAAAACAGCCTTGTGAAGATTGTAGTAAGCTTCGTGAACGCTTAGAGAGGTACATAGGTAGATAATTATGGGAATATTTCATAAACATTTATATATGAATACGAAAGGAGTATGGTATTTAACATGCGTAGAGTGTGGAAAAACAAAGCAACCGTAATTTGGTCTTGGCTTACCAAGAAACGCCACATCTATAAACCATACCTAGACTTCTATCTGTCATTTGGTTTTATGCGGTTTCAGACACAACTAATGCACCACGCCATTGACCGCTACGAATACACCTACATTAATTTGAGGTGGGAGATATTTAAGTGGAGCGGAAACATCAGGCTATATAAGCCAGGGAGGGAGCTATGACCAGTAAAGACGAGTTACGATTACAGGTAGGGCAAAAACTACACGATTATGGCGTTAGAGGACAGGACAACGATTATCTAACCGATTATATCCTCAATCTCCTAGAAGGTGAGAAGCAGAAGCTAGAGGAACAATACATAGACAAAGACCCAGAAGTAAGAGCGGCTATATATGCCGTAGAGAGCATTATTAAAAGCACAGTGCCTAGAGACGGCAAGTGGCGTGAAGC
>JAYRRZ010000009.1:0-3877 GCA_041909865.1 Candidatus Altimarinota bacterium
ATTTTCCATCATACTTTGCACCAAGAGCATCACAGGTATCTTCGATGAGCCATAGATGGTGCTCATCACATATTTTTCGAATCTCACCAATATTAAAAACATTTCCGAGCGTATGAGCCAGCATGATTGCCTTTGTTTTTGGAGAGATTGCCTTACGTATCTCATCAATATTCGCCTCATACGTACCAATATCTATATCAACAAATACAGGAACACCCCCATTCATGATAATAGGATTGATGGTAGTCGGAAATCCTGCCGCAACCGTAATCACTTCATCTCCAGGAAGCACCCTTCGTTCTTTGAGCTCCTTTGCTGTCAATGCAGTAAAGGCGAGAAGATTAGCGGAACTTCATGAATTGGTTGTCATGACATGTTTCATACCGATGAATTGCGAGAGTGTATCTTCAAATTCTTTATTCCATCGGCCCTCAGTCCAGTGACAATCCATAACCGATTCAATCATACATTCTAATTCTTTTTCATCAAAAACTTTTCCGCTCACTGGAACGGGTGATTCTCATGGAACAAATGGTTTCTTTGTTTGCTCAATTCGGAGTTTTATGTAGTCTTTTATTGATTGTGGAAGCATACAGATATGGTTAAATCCGATAGGAGTGTAATTATTTTCCTAAATTTATCAAATCAAAGCGGAGAATAACCTCTATACTGTTCGATTTCTTAGAGCATCACTCAAGAGCATGAGAAATTTTTCAGTTTCTACAATATTTACACAAGCATCCGTAATGCTTTTTCCATATTCAAGTAACGAAGCATCTGTTATTCACGGAGCAAATGACTGATTCCCTGCAAGGATATTACTCTCTATCATAACACCAATAATTGGAGAGTTTCAAGACTGTAATTGGAGGGCAATTGACTCTATTCATTCAACCTGCCTGCGATAATCTTTACAACTATTCTGATGAGATACATCAATCATAATACCATCATTTACCCCATGTTTCTTGGCTCATTCTGAAGTTTTTGTAACATACTCCTCTGTAAAATTTGGACCCGTATTTGATCAGCGCAAAATTACGTGTGTATTCTTGTTTCACTCTGACGTAACAATCGAAATGTTTCAGGATTCATTCACCCCAAGATAGGTATGACTTTCATTCGATGAAAGAATAGCATCAAGGGCTACCTGGATATTTCACTCGGTACTATTTTTGAATCCAACTGGACAAGGAAGTCATGATGCTAACTCTCGATGTGTTTGAGATTCGGTGGTGCGTGCTCAGATGGCTCACCAGCTTACGAGATCTGAGAAATACAGATGAGATATTGGATCAAGAAATTCCGTAGCAACAGGAATTCCTATATCTGTCAGCTCTAGCAGGAGTTTTCGAGCATTTTGAATTCAAAATGCAATATCATAGGTTCCATTCAGATGAGGATCATTGATAAGCCCCTTCCACCCTACTGTGGTTCGTGGTTTCTCAAAATACGTTCGCATGACAATCTCCATCGAATCAGAGAACATTTCTCTCCATTTTTGGATATATCCTGCATACTCAATGGCTGCTCTATCATCATGAATTGAGCACGGTCAGACAATAACCAAAAATCTTGAACTTCTCCTTTGTATAATGGAAGCAATGTCTTGTCTCCATCATACAATATTCTGAGCTCGTTCTGGTGATAATGGAAATTGTCTGAATAACTCAACTGGAGGTAAAATATTCTGATAGTCCTGCATAAAAACGATGTATTTAAAAAAATCGGTAGGAGCGTACCGATTTTGTGGATTTTAGCAAGATTATATTCATGAAAATCTTCCTATCTGCTCCTGGGAGATTTTTCTCATATCTTCCCCAGCAGCATACGCTCGATACCACTCAAATGTGAGCCTAAGCGCCTCATCGATACCGAATCGTGGTGACCAGCCGAGCAATTCTTTGGATTTGGTATTATCGAGAAGCAAGAGTCCCGCCTCATGCATCGTCTCATCTTTTTGAATTCTGTATTCTCATTTTCCGAGAGTCTGAATTGCTTTTTTCACTATATCCTCTACTCGCATCGTATCAGAGATATCAGGACCAAAATTATACGCTCCGAGATATTTGTCATCGTGAAAAATCTTCTCTCCCATAATGAGATAACCAGAAAGTGGCTCAAGCACATGCTGCCAAGGCCGGATCGAATCGGGATTGCGGAGTATTACTGGCACTCATTTTTCAAAGGCTCGGATAATATCAGGAATGAGTCGCTCCGCTGACCAATCCCCTCCTCCGATGACATTCCCTGCACGTACAGAGACAATTTTCTTTTCTCCATTAGGAAAAAATGACTTCATATAAGAAGAAATTGCGAGTTCATCCATCGCTTTCGACGTACTATATGGATCATGTCCACCAAGTCGATCAGTTTCGAGATATGGATACATTGTCTCGAGATTTTCATAGACTTTATCTGTCGTGATAAGCACAGCTCACTGGATACTCTCAGTTTGACGAATCACTTCAAGCACATTCACCGTTCCCATGACATTGGTCTGAAATGTCCATACCGGATCACGATAACTCTCACGAACGAGAGGTTGTGCCGCAAGGTGAAATACTATCTCTGGCCGATATTCCTCACAGACAGACCGGAGACTCTCGAGATCATTGATATCCGCATATATCTGAGTGATATCTTGCTCAAGTCCGAGGATATGAAAAAGATTGGGACTCGTATTTGCCGGAAGAGAGTATCCGATTACTTTTGCTCCGAGTGTATGAAGCCAGAGTGAGAGCCAAGATCACTTGAATCCAGTGGAACCGGTTACGAGGATGGTTTTTCCAGAATAAAAATTATGCATAAATACTATAAATACTGATTGATGGTTCGATATATACTTTCCACATCGAGTCCTGCCACTTTCTTCATATACTCCTGATCTCCAGCAATATAGAAAAAAGAGTCATCGATACCTATTCGTCGAAATCTTACTCTCATTCATGACTCGGCAATAATCTCAGCAACCGCACTACCAAGTCCACCATATATAGTGTGCTCCTCAATAGTAAATACTGCTTGACTCTGTTTAATGTACGAACGAAGTATTTCTTTGTTTATTGGTTTTATCAGCGGGATACTATAGAGTGAAACTCACTTTCCTTCGTCTTGTAACCTCATAGCAACTTCCTTTGCTGTTGTTCCGATCCTTCCTGTTGATAAAAGAATGATATCATGTCCTGATTCAAGAATCGGTACTCCTGAGGAAATATCAATATCCTGATCCTCACTGAGTACATCCGGTTCACCTCAACGATTCAGCCGAATATAGGTTGGTCATCTATTTTTCTCGAGATATTCTAGGCCGGCAAGCATCTCGATCTTATCTATCGGACAAAAGATCTGCATATTTGGGAGTCATCGCATCACATTAATATCCTCAATTCCATAATGAGTATTTCAGAGAGTTCCATAAGCAAATCCTCATCATATGCCAATAAGAGTCACGTCAAGATTGTGTGAACATATATCAACACGTACTTGTTCGTAAGCGCGCATAGTGATAAAAGGAACTATGGAATAACAATACACCTTTTTTCCTTCAAGGGCCAGTCCTGCCGCTATACCAATCATATTTTGCTCTGCGATTCCCACATTGATACATCGGTCTGGATACTTTTCAAAAAATTCATAAAAGAATGGCCATCATAAATCGCCTGTAAGAATATATATATCCTTATTACTTTCCATGCGTTTCCCAAGAGTATTGATGAGAGCATTTCTCATGTGTTTATAAACGGATTAAGAAGATAATTCTTGAATTGCCTGTTCAAATTCCTGGTCAGTTGGAGGTCTATAGTGGAACTCCACCTTTCCCTCCATAAATGAAATTCCCTTTCATTTTGTAGTATTGGCAATAATAACATTTGGA
>JAYRRZ010000010.1:0-12642 GCA_041909865.1 Candidatus Altimarinota bacterium
GTATGAGTGGCAGCATCTTCTCCGAAAACTTGAGACACGGGATTCAGAGAGGTATGAGAAATCAAAAACCCAAGAACCAACCTTGCATCCTATTTTCTCTCGAGTCCCAGGAAACATCGAAGACTGGGAAAAGATAGAAAATCCCTTGCACAAATAAAAAATAGGATATAATAAAGATACATTAAGTTACGATTATGTCCTCAGAATATGCTTGACCGGCATCTGTATCAAAAAATGGGCTTAATCCACCACTGGGAACAAACAGTGACGACGAATGCTGTCCGAGGTTTGATCCTGAGAGATGGGATGAAAAAATACATAATTGGGATAATAAACCATTTTTGAGGGAAACGATTCCTACCATTTTTCATATACCATTCCCGCCAATGATTGGCAAAAAGATAGAAAAGATGATGCAACTTGCCGAAAATAGTGGGAAAACTGAGACGAATAAAACAGATACTCTTGTTTTGTTTCGAGATCCGAGTGCCTTCCGTTCAGAGATATACCTATCTGTAACTGGGATTGTGGTAGATGCAGACAATGTGGCCATCTCTGGTACATTCGTGAGCAAGGTTTTTACTGGCTCATACGATGCTATTCCTACTTTTATCAAGCAAGCGAACGAGTATCTCACTCACCAATGAAAAGTAGCGACAGATTATTATGTCCACTATGCCTATTGCCCAAAATGCGCAGAAAAATATAAAAATAATTATATACTCATTTTCGCCCAGATAGGATAATAAAATATTTTAACCTTTTCTTCATATGGACACTCCTATTCGTCCGCCTCGGCTCCTCGCAACCAAGAAATATTTTTTCTGGCTGGGGGTCTTTTTTACGATTCTTTTCTTCGGATTTACCTATTATTACCGAGATCAAGTCGCTCCTGGTAGCTCTTCGGCACATGGATATTTTACAAAATATGGAATCTATCTCCCTCTCGCGATAGGACTTCTTTCGATACTCGACTCATATATTCTCCTCTTCATAGTGTATGTTGTTCGCCTCAACTACACGATTACCAAGATACTCATATATCTCGTCATCTATGGTTTCTGGCTCGTGCTCGGCTACCAACTCAGGTATACAGAGCCACGATACACCGATACTGCTATCGTCCTCATTGATGCATACGCCTTCCCGCTTTTGGTAGCTTCTGGAGCAACGCTTGGACTGGTTGTTTTGTTGTCACTGTTTAGTTTCTCATGTAGCAAATCAACAAACAAGGAAAAAGAAGAAACAACTCCCGTTGTGGATGAATAGATTCCATTCTTCGATTTTATTCTTAGCCTTAATCTCTATGCTCAAACCTATCTACTGGTTACCCATTCTTTTTATCTTCGGGCTTTCGAGCTGTAGCCTCATCACTGAACTCGGGAATATGATGTGTACCCTCGCACCCGATACTGACCATTGTTTTCAGTTCACTGCTGTGCAGAGTGGATCACCTGCAGCGTGTGAACGCATCAAAGGGAAAAAATTCAAGGGAAGCAATCCACCGCGCGATAAGTGCTACATGCAGATTGCGATGAATAAGTGAGACTACACTATCTGCAACAATATCAAGTGATGACCGATGTCCTATACCCCGCAGGAATGTATCACTGGAGTTGGGGAAAAAGTTCTCGGAGAATCTGTGGCAAAAGATGACATAAAAAGTTGTAAAAAACTCGAAACATTCCCACAAAAAACGGTATACCAGGATTGTATCAGCAAACTTGCTAATCCTGCCAAACTCAAAAGTGGGGACGAGAAAATCGCCAACCTCATCGAACAACTCAAAGGAGATTCATCAAACAAGACACTCCAGAACGAGCTCGCCAAACTCAAGGCTGATAAACAGACTCGATATGAGCTCATGACTGATAGTGAGCGTGCCTCCTACTTCAGCGAAAAGCGTCAATCTATCATGGCAGATATTGATGATGACGATGTCGCCTCCGCGATTTCCAAAGAATTTACCAAGTATCGTGCCAGTGAGGGAAATATTAACAACCTTCTCGACAAGCTTGCAGAAGTGACCAAAAAGCAACAGATGATCAAGCAAGCTGATGAAGATGCCAACTATCTCACCGATCAGATCAAAGAACAGCTCGAAGGAATCGTTGGCGACAAGCAAGATGAGATCATGGAAGAGATGTGAGAAAAAGCCAAAGAATGGATTGAGAAAAACGGTGGAGAAAAACTGAAGTGGTCACTCAAAGAGATGGAGTGGGCTATGGGAAAATATGAGAAATGAAGTGAGATGTATGAATCAATGAAAGGAAAATATGACAAGCTCAAAGGTGCCTACAATGAAGTGATGGGTGTATATAATCGTGTCGATGAAGTCAACAAGATGCTCGCAGAAGGCAAGATTGACGCAGGAAAAGCCAAAGTACTCAAAGGTGCTGTCCTCCTCGATAAATGACTCGAATACGCAACGGGATATGTTCCAGTATTCGGAAGTACTATCTCAACTGTAAGCAAGGCTACATTCTGAACGGTAATAGAAGTCGCCAAAAAACGCGCAGAACGTTCAACCGCGCTTGATAAGTGTTTCGAGGATCCAGCGAACTGTGACACCGACAAAATCAGTGCATACTAGGAGAATTTTTGAAAATACCGTTGGTGAACCAACGGTATTTTTTATTTCCTTATATAAGTATATCCCATACTCAGTATAACTACCACCATATATCCTATCACTGTCATTTGTTGGAGGGCAATATCATGAGCGGCTAATACTCCAATCATCGCCCAGAGAAAGACGAGTGAGATAATATAGGTCTGATATCGGTATTGATAGTACAATGTGAGCACTGTTGCAATCCCGATAACCCCTATAGCCCAATACACATCGGGAAATCCCCCACCAGAGAATCAGAGAGAAACAAGCCAGATGGTGATATTGGCAATCGTAGCAATATGAATCCATCCGAGAAAAAGCTCTACATTCGAGCGAAAGACAAGATGCTCTTTCAGTGAAGTATGAAATGTATACTTCAATACTCCAAGGAGCACGAGCATAATAATGAGAGAAATTCCTATCATATTATATGCCCAAGGCACAATCCATATTGCGGTGAGTCCAATAGCGAGAGAATAGGGGAGTATCACTGATTGAGAGACATTAATGGAGTCGATGTGTTTTGTCATCGCTGGAAACATCACTTTCGTCAGAGTGGTAAGTGGAGCTCTTGCGATGATGAGTCCAAGCGATATCCATGAGAGATAAATGAGTGACCAGATAGCAAAAGTAAATCCAGCAGGAGTAATTGCTGTCTGATACATATCGGATATATCTGCCTGACTCATGCCACCTAGTGGATAACCAAACATTGGTGCACTTGTCCAAGTGGTAAAGCTGATTACAACAATAGAAACAATGAGAAGAATGTTTTTCATATACAATCTATTAAGAAGATATTGTTATCAGTGTACAGATATAAATCTATATTCAAGGGAAAAGAACTCGTACCATATGCAATATCCGTAGAATTTACTTTTGCTAAAATATACTTTTTATGTATAGATATATATGTAGTAATTCTCATATTCAGATATGGAGTCAGACAGTTGACGAAACATTCTCGAATCAATTTCTCTCAAAACCATAAACCAGGTTCATCATGTACAGAGAGATATCCGAGAAAGAGCGGTATGCGCCATCACAAAATCTCTCAATTCCAATTCACAAGAGGATATTAGGTCCTTTTATGCCGTTGCGCTCGAGTTCCTTGAGCGAGATGATGTTCTCTGAGCTCTCTGGTATCTTGAGACCGTGGGAAAGATAGGAAATCTCATTCCCATAGAAATCATCGAAACCGTTCTCAAGTGAGCCTTTTCTACAAGAGAAGGAATCGTTCAATCAAATCTTCCTGATAAAAAGAAAAATAAAAAGCTTCACTCTCTTGATTCTGGTATCCGTGCTATTTTTGAGATGATTCAGGAACATCCAGAATTGGAAAATGAAAAGAAACTCATATTTCTCCTCGGTGCCTACGAAGAAGACTGCGGAAATCTCGAAGTGGCCAAGACTCACTATCTGCAAGTTGCCAATCTCGGAGATGTTGATGGGTATCTCGCCATTGGAGAGATTTATGAGTGAACTGATGATTTCGATGGAGCATATGTAATCTATCATTGAGGATATCAGAAGGAGAATTCCCCAATTCTTCTCGGAAAGATGATTAGTACTCTCTGTAAGATGAAACACTATGATGAAGCGATCACGTATCATGAAAAATTTAAGCATCTATTTGGGAAAAATAAAGTTCCTCCATTTATTATCTACCGTGAGAGTGTTCAATGTGATGCTGACCTCTTTGTTTTGGAGTCATATATGGCAAAATACATCACCGAGTGAACTCTCATGCCCTCAGAGTCACTAGCAAATCTGAGCAAATCAGCAGGAGTGTATATCAGGGATGAGGTCAGTGCCATCACCAAACAGATTGCTCGTATTGACCGATGAGGTACTAGGGATGAGGAACGACAGGAACTCGTATTCCGTCGACTCAGGCTTATTCAGATTGACATATTCACGCTTGTTCATTCAAGATTTATAGAGATATACCTGACAGAACTCGAGAAGATGCTTTCTGATACTACTCATGGGAATATTGAGATATTTTTCGGTGAGAATCCTTCGAGTGAAGTTATGGAAGAATTTTCTCATCGGGGAAACAATCCTTGAGAATCACTAGATAAAATTTCAATTCCGTCTATCCATCTTGATCGTATGAAAGAATTATTCCTCCAACACGATCTCTATACACTCCAATCCAGAGATATACCGGATACTCAAGAAAAAATACAAAAGAAAGATGAAAAGGAAGAACACTATCACAGAAATATTCTTGTATCCCTCAAGGACCAGAAAGATTTTTTTGATTCAATTCACCCAAAGTTACAAAAATTATATACGGATTTTATCAAGTCTTTTGATGGAAAATACGGAACTTTTTATCGGAGACACCTCCAAGTCACCGTGCTCAAGGATAATTCGGAGAAGCTCCTGGAGTGAGTCCTGTGAGAGTTTGACGATATAGCGTACTTTTATTGGATTGAGCGACTCATCTCTGGGAGATTTCTGACAGATGACTTTGATGAGATTATCAAACTCGTGAATCAATATCACCTCGACGATTGAAGCATTGAAGATACTATCCTCCTGAGTTCTCTCCTCGGGGAACACAATCCAGAAGTGAGTATCGCTCTCCTCTCAGACTACCCAAATGCCCTCTACAATCCGTATTGTCTCTATCTCATCTCAAAATATTACCACCTTCTCCCACCAGATAAGCGGGTAGAAGTACTCTGATGACTCTCTGAGATAGCTCGAGATGAGTATGGCTATGAAGACTTCTTTCATATTGCTCGGATTGTATATGATGACGAGGATATCACAGATCCTCAAGAGCAAGAATTTGTACTCTTGATGCAGGGGAATGTTTTTCTCATGACTCATAAGAATACCCAAGAGGGTGCGATGAAGTATTTTCTCAGTGCCGCAGAACTCGGAATATCTCATACTGGACTGATATTAGCTGGGTATCTAGCATCTGAGCTCGATAAATACGACCAGGCATTTCTCTACTACGAGCAAGCACTTCTCTCTACTGAAACCACTGATGAAAGCGGAATCATCGATGAACACATGACGGGTTCTATCGAGCTAATAAATCTTCTCCTCCTTCTCTCTCTAATATCCAAGAGACCTGACAAGTTCATACAATATAGCACCTATGCGCTGAAGCGGTGATACAATATCCAGGTATATCTCCTCTCGAATCTTGTATTGCAAGGAAAAGTAGAAGAGACTTTCAGAAGAGCTCTCCACATGATTTCTCAGTGAATACAGCCAATTGATAGGCCACCTGGAACCATCGAAAAACTCTTCGAGATAATCCAAAAAATCCTTAGTTCAAAAGAGGAAAGCCGTGAGCTCGACAGGCAAAAAATACATGCCTCATTCATCGATATAAGTCTTGTAAGCGAGAAGCCAAGTCAGGTGATTGTTCATTGGGAGTATGTAGTATCACTCCTCAATAGTGGTACGGATGCCGAGATTCATGACAAAATCAGAGACGCTCTACCATCTATCATTCCAGAAGATGATTTCATGGATGAAGAACTCGCAGAGCTCTCACCATCAGACCAGTCCCTCCAATATCTCATGGAACACTGACTGAGACTTATTCAACTCCTCGCTTATCGTAAGTCAGAAGCGGATGATACGCTGACTCAAGAAGAATATCAGAAAACCATCTACACACTCAATAGCTCGGTAGTTAATGTCATGAAACGATTCCCTGATGCTGATGGCTATATAGAAATATACCTTGGAAAGGTACAATGAATCCTCAGAGAAGAACCAGAAGAAGAACTAGGAGAACTAGAAGGAGTTGAGGATGAATCATAAAAATATCTCTACAAATTTGTAGAGATATTTTTTCTAGTCTAATTGGCAACCAAGAGTTCCTCTTTTCCCACCACAAAACAACCGAGCCAAAGGTGAGGCTCGGAAGGTTCGGAGAGATGAAGGGAAGGGAGATTGAGGCATGAATTATCTACACAACGTGAGGGATTTGTACAGTCTTAATTTCCATACTGCTGAGCCTCTTGAACATTCTGATATTCCAGTTCTTTTCAGTATTTCTCACCAATGTATATAGTATACGAAGCCACAAGAACATTCAAAACAAGAAGGAACATTACATTTAAATAATTTAGTTTATTTCTTATGTTTAGGTAATACAATGGAAGAAGCCAAAGGAAAATTACAACCAAGATAGCAACCAAATTATAGACTCAATATGGAATATCTCATGCTAAAAAATTTACTGGGAGTACAATAATATAGGTTATCGAGAGTAGTATAATTAGAAATTTAAGAAACATATTTAAAAAAGTTAGAAATTATTTTTTATGTCAGTGCTAATATAATTTATGAGTAGCTCATCTATATTTGTATGCCAAAAATCAGTATGCCACATACTTGTTTCATGATTTGTAATATCATAGAAATCGTCCAAATATTTTGCTTCAGTATTATGTAAATCCGTTGTATTATTACCTTCTGCTAATGATAATTCTGATCATCTCAAGAATAAAAGAGGGTTACTATTTCTCTGATAATAATTCTTAGCAACTCACACATTACCCTCAATCTCTGTCGTTCTATCGTAAGAAACTAAATCAAGAGTTACCAACAAATCTACATTTATTCACTCCGAATTTAACGATTGACTTAACTCAACGGCATTATCTGCACCCATACTATGTCATAAGATGATAACTTTATTATATTTATCTCTATTTTCCTTCATATATTTCAGTGCCTCATTTCTTCAGTCCGAAGGAGAAAAGTTATTAGTATAATACAACTTCGAATCTATACTTTGACTATCTCATGACACTTTTCATATTATGGATCCTATTGATGTAAAATAATAGTCATCTTTGTTAACTTCTCCTTTATCATAACTTCGTCACAGGAATCCAATAATTAGTGTTTTCTCCCTCCCCATTCTATCCACATACCCCACTGGACTATTCACTACATAGGTATATAAATTCACATTATCCTTCATCCCTATAGGATCTCTAGAGATGAACCTACCCATTCCTGCATCATAGTATCTCGCTCTCATGTAGTAGAGAGAGATTTCCTTGTCGTATTCTCTACCAGTATAGAGTCTTGTATTTCCTATTGGAGAGTCGTTGGATCAGGCAACTGGTTTATAGACTCCATTTGTATTTTTTCTATATGCCTTACCGAAGACAGTATAGCTATATTCATCGACTATTCAACCTGTATTACTTGTTATCCTCACGACACTTCCGAGATGATTCTTCTCGTAGTAGTAGTCTCATGTGGTTGCGAGGATGTCGAGTTTCTTCACTCTGGTATACGTACTATACCTTACTGCTACTACATCATCGGTTCATCTTGCTCCGTAGGTATATTCTCTGGATTCTTTCTTGATCTTTGCTTGTGTGGTTGGATTAATATTACTCTGAGTTTCCTCGATTACGTCATTTCCGCTGTAGATGTACTCATAGACCACATTGGCAACTCGTTTACTCGTTCTGCGACCGAGAGCATCATAACTGAAGCTAATCAATACTTCCTTCTGATTGGTAGTATTGTATCTACTGACAGTGACGAGACGATTCTGTGCGTCATACACATACTCAAATACACGTTTGTTATTGAGTGTATTTCCTATGAGATTACCATTTTTGTCATAGAGGAGTCTGCCTTGGAGAGAGCCTGTGTCTACTATTGGATTTTCTATTGCTCCAGTATTGGTTCATTCTTCGGAACCAGAACCACCTTGTGTCCCCACTGGGATAGAGGTACCAGAATCAGTAGTTCCAGTATTGGTTGTGCCTGTATCTGTGAGGGAGATGATTTCACTTGCGATGAGGATAGTGCCAGTGTTGGTAGTTCCTGTTTCTATATAGACGACGGTTGTGCCCGTACTCGTGGCTCCTGTATCAGTTACTGTGGTATCTGAGCTGATAGCACCCGTTCAGGTGTCAGAAACCAAGCCCTCTTGTGTTCCCCCTGGGATAGAGGCACCAGAATCTGTGAGGATAGTACCAGTACTCGTAGTTCCAGTATTCGTGGTACTAATTCCTGTATTGTTTGTGCTCATATTCATGGTCTCTGTTCCGATATTGATACTCGTTCCAGTACTGATAAGAACCGTTCCGCTCTGTACGAGAACATCCGTGTACTGGTTGAGTGAATTGGTAGTGTAGTTCCAGACCTTGTTTCTCTGGATCTCTGTGGTGGTACCAGTTTTCTTGTTGGTCTTGGTGATGATGCGGATATTCTGCTCGTTGATACGATTCCCCATGAGGTCGTAGTCGTAGGCTTGTCACTGGATACCCGTACCGAAGCGAGTATTACCATACATTACCTCAGTGAGTTGGTTGTAGGTGTCATAGGTATAGGACTCACTGCCTTTGCTCATGATGTTGGAGTTCGCATCGTAGATAAGAGTGTCTGATTGTGCTGGAGACTGGAGGAGATTGAGGCGGTTTCCAGTATCATATCCATAATTGGTAATGACACCATTGGCGAGAATTTCACTCATGAGACTGAGGGCATCATAGGTATAGCTCGCTACGGTAGTAGCGCCTTCCTGGATGCTCATGAGTCGGCTCGAGTGATCATAGGTGTAGACGAGAGTTCTACCATTTGGCGTTCGCATACTTGTCTTGTTTCCGAGGGCATCATAGGTATACGTAGTCGTCTTGCCACCGCTGGTCTCACTCGTGAGATTGCCAAGAGTATCGTAGATGAAACTGGTCTGATTGTTGTCAGCATTGCTACTTGATACGAGACGACCAAGCGCATCATAGGTATAGGTCTCATGGGTAACTCCACCGACTCATACACCGAGTGTATAGTCCTTGCGAGTGATGCGACTGAGACTGTCATACGTATAGGTCGTGATGGTACCATTTGGATCGGTCTTTGTCTTGATATTCCCTCTATTATCATACGTATAGCGAGTCGTATTGCCATCTGGGAGGAGCTCTTGTATGAGTTCATTGTTTCCGTTGTAGGTATACGTAGTGGTGTTGCTATTGGCATCGGTGAGACTCGTGAGGTTGCCAGAAGTGTCATAGGACTTGGTGATGGTTTTATTCGCTCGGGTTTCAGTTTTTATATTCCCACGATAGTCATAGGTATAGTGAGTTGGTACCCCTGATGGGTCAGTGACAGTGACTATCTGACTCAGTTGGTTGTAGACATAGTGGGTCATATTGCCACTCGCATCGGTGGTACTGGTTTTGCGATTGTCCTTGTCGTAGGTAGCCGTTGTCGTGAGCGTCTTGTTTCCGTTTTTTATCTCTTGTTTGATGATGTTCGAGTTCGCATCATAGGTAAAAATCGAGAGGAGACCACTTGGAAGAAGGATGGTTTTCTGTCTTCCGAGAGTGTCGTAGGTGAGAGTGGTAGTATGGTTATTCGCATCAGTCTCCGTGAGGATATTGGTATCTGTATCGTAGGTATACCGTGTCACTCGGTCAGATCCTCCAGAGAGAGCCTTCTCGGTATTGGTGACGAGGCGACCCTCAGCATCATAGGTGCGAATTGTCTGTCCGATGAGAGTATTTGTGGTATCTCTCTGATTCACTTCGAGTATATTGCCTCCCTTCTCATAGGTGAGAGTGGTCTTGGTACCAACTACATCTACTGAAGTGATGAGACGATCATATTTGTCATATGTGAAGGTAGTAGACTGTCCATCCTTGGTCTCTGTGAGGACATTGCCATTTTGGTCGTAGGCGTAACTCGTAGTATGAGTAGTACTTCCTTGGATATTTTTTTGTATGAGACGATCGAGCGCATCATAGGTACGAGTCTCTATCTGACCATTCGGATAGGTCGTCGTAAGGAGATTCTCATTGTCATCGTAGGCATATGTCAGAGTTGCTCTCTGATTGGCATCGATGTCTGCGGTGAGGGTTGTTGGCTTGTCGAGGAGATTGTATACCGTATCTGCCGTTACCTGTACTCCACCGTCGAGAGTAGTAGTGGTTCTTGTTTTATTGTTGTTCGCATCATAGACGAACTCAGTTCGTATACCCTCAGGAGTGAGAGTTGCCGTGAGACGGTCATAGGCATCATAAGTGAGGGTCTTGGTATTGCCTCGTCCATCAGTGACGGTGAGGGGATTCCCATAGGCGTCATAGGTATAGCTCGTGGTGGTAGCATCAGGAGTATCATATCCTCTCGTAAGGGTAGCAATCTGTCCTGCCTGCGTATACGTCATCTTCGTGATACTCCCTCTTGCATCAGTAGACTCTAAGAGGTGACCTCTGCTATCGTAGGTAAAATGACTCGTACGAAGGGTGGCTCCGCTCGCATCTTGCTCTACGATGTCAGTGATGTTCCCATTCGCATCCGTAGTGAAGTTGGTAATCTTTCCTCGTGGATCAATCACCTGTGAGAGGGTATTCTTGGCTCCGTTGTAGGTGAGAATGGTGACAATATCTGTGGCATCATCATCTGCTGCCGTCATGTCTGACTTCTTGCGAATCATCGTCTTGTTCCCGAGGGCATCATAGGAGTACTTGGTACCATTGCCATTAGGGAGGATTTCTGAGATGAGTTGACCGAGTCCGTTGTAGTTGTAACGTGTTGTGACAATACTGCCATCATCCATGATAGTGGCACGTTCGGTCACATTTCCCATGCGGTCGTAGGTATAGTCGGTAATTTTCCCGTTACGGTTTGTTGCCCGATTTTTTGCTACATAGGTTCCGATAACCTTACCCGTTCCGATGGTGGTCGGCGTGTCGTCCTCGTGGATGTCTGCGAGCGTGTAGACGTAGCTTCCAGTATCATTTCCATACTTCTGTGAGAGAACACGATCATTGGTATCGTAGGTATTTTCTACATATATTTGTCCCTTGGAATCAATCAGTCTCTTGATATTGTGATCAAGATTATCATCTCCGGTGTTGCTCAAGTACGTGAATCCAATAGTCTTTGTTTCACTGCCATTCTGGATAGTGATACCCTTGAGATCATGGAGTCCTCCATCAACATCTCCACTTCCATAATATGTGAAGGTGACTCTTTTTCCTCCTGATTCTGTGACGCTCGTGAGATGGTCAGTCGTGTCATAGGCGTATGTGATGGTACGACCAAGAGTATCTATGACTGTTGTCAGGGCTCCAGAATTATTGTAGGAAAAATTCAGGGATTGTTGGTACTGGTTGGTAAGAGAGGTAATCTTTTTGTTGCCACCGAACGTATACCGAGTTCCGTCATTGAAGAACATGGTGTAGGTTCCACTTGCTGACTTCACGAGGTCGACATTGAGTCCGCCCATGTGTGCAAATCCTGAACCAGAAGTAACGAAGGTATATTTCCCGAGTTTTCCATCATAGTAGGTCACACTGCCTCCAGTATTTTCTACGAGTTTCTTGTTGTAGTTGTGATCCCAATTCTGTCCCACTGGTCCATCATAGACCGAACGAGAGCGATACTGGAGGGCAAGTTCATAGTCAAGACTATTCCCAGCGAGATGGAGGAGAGTGTTGTTGTACGTGAAGTCTCCCGTAGCGAGATCTACTGGATCGAGGGCGTCAGTAGATTTGGTGGTAAAAGGACTGTTTTTAGAAACACTGGAAAGAATAGATGAAGTGTATTCTTGTGGATAGAGTAAGTATTGGATTGAATTAGGAAGAATTGGGAGTGCTGAATATGGATTCACTACTGGCGCACCACCTCCTGTCACACATCCCATATTGATACATCTAACTCCATATGAAACTGAAAGATTATCTGGCTTCACTTGCCAATAATACTTGCCACCCAACTTATCCGTGATATTGTATGAGAGTCCAGTAGTTGTGATTCCTGTGGAAGAACCTGGAGAGAAGACGAGATTGTAGGTGGAGGCTCATGGGGAGACGAGCCAGGAGATGGAGGCTGGAGCCGTCCAGACTCAGAGATTCTCGATGTCTCAGTGGATCATCAATGTTGCCGCTCCAGTAATAGTTCCCTCATTGACGACATTTCCGTAAACATCTAGGTTTCTTCGGAGTTCTAGAGATGCTCCTGATGCAATACGGAGAGTATTTGTGTAGATATTAGTAAAGGTGGAATTTTGGTGAACA
>JAYRRZ010000011.1:0-13471 GCA_041909865.1 Candidatus Altimarinota bacterium
AATGGAAGTGTAATCCCTTTGTTTAAGCGACTTATTCGAGAAAAAAATGAGGTAACTATAACTGATCCTGCTATGACTCGCTTTCTCATGTCAACACGAGAAGCGATTGCTCTGATATTTCAGGCACTTGAACACGCTATTGGTGGTGAGGTTTTTGTTATGCGGATGCCAGCTACAAATGTAGGTATTATTACTGATGCCATGATTGATCTTTTTGGCAATTCTGAAACTAAAAAGAAGATTATTGGTATGCGTCCTGGAGAAAAGCAGAGCGAGGTGCTTGTTTCAAAAAATGAGGCCCCAACAACAAAAATTCTTGATAATAAATATTATGTAATTCTTCCTCAATTCAAAAATCAGGCACTTGATGAGGTTTATGCACAATATCCACTTCTCTGAACAGAGGAATTTAACTCCAATAACGCTGTCCAGCTCGGTCAGGAAGAGCTCAAAGAAACGCTTACTAAAGAAAAATGGTTATGGGAATAGGAAACATTTTGGTTACGGGTGCTCGGGGATTTATGGGATCCCATCTTGTTCCGTATCTCTGATCGAGGGACTTGAATGTTCTTGCATTTGAGGGTGATCTTCTCGATATCAACTCGATTCGACTCTTCTTTCATAACCACCATATTGATCAGATAGTACATCTGGTGGGGACGTTTTTATGAGACTTGGATCAGCAACTCGCCCTCAACTTTTCTACTACGCGACACCTTTTGGAGGTAGCAGAAGAATTTTGAGTAAAGAAAATTATCTTTACTTCTTCGGGTGCAGTGTATGGCGATCCAGCTTGAGAAATATCCTATGAAGATGATATATGCCTTCCGAATACGTGGTATGGGCTATCCAAAAAGTTTGCAGAAGAAATAGTCGAATATTATAGGAGAAATCAAGGATTTCAGACAGTTATTCTCCGTTTCCCAAATGTATATGGTGCTGGTTCACGAGGAGTAATACCTACATTTCTCCAGTCTATCAGGGAAAAAGGAAAACTTACTATTCATGGAGATGGGAACCAATCACGCAATTTTTTGCATATTTCTGATGCGATTTATGCGATACATCTCGCTATCACGTACGATGCAAGTGGCATATTCAATATAACAAATCCAGTCAAAGTATCCCTCAATGAACTGGTTTCATTGCTTCGTGGATGATATGATTTTGAAGTGGAATATGTGGAAAATACGGTGAATCTACTTCGTGACGTCCTCCTCTCTGGGGAGATGGCACGAGAGAAGTTAGGTTTTGAGCCTAAGCAAACAAATATTCTTTTTGAATAATTTATGAAAAAATACTTTCAGTCCCTTTGGGCACTTTTACATTTTCCACGTCATCTCTTTTTTCTCATCGGCGTGTATGCTCGGTACTTCCTTAGCATAAAAACCAAACCACTTCAGGCGAATTGGGACGGATTTGATATCGGTAAAACGTTTATCCGATGGGGTGATGGGGAGACGATGGTAGCCCTCGGTATCCCGATGGTATTCTATTTTCCGTATGAACATAGTTCCAGAAGACTATCAGAAAAGATGAAACAAATCCTTTCCTATCAAGGAGATGATATTGTTATCGGACTCGCTCGTGAGTTTCTCTCCCAGGAAGAAGACAAAACTCCTCACTTGCGAGCATGGATTATAACGCGTAATCTTTTTCAGTCAGGTTTTGCTCATAACAAGCAGTATGGAGATGCTTTCTTTTTCCGCCAAATAGGTTCATATGAGAAGTTTCTCGATATGTATCGTGATAAAAAGATTTTTCTTATTACCAATGAGAATTCTATCCATAAAATCAAGACTGATGGACGTATGCCACTTATAGGGACATTTACCATTCCTTCAAGTCATGCTTTTGATTCCTATGATGTTCTCAAAAAATGAGTCATCGAAGAATTGGGGAAAATTCCAGATAAAACCAATATGGTTATTATTATGGCTGGTGGACCGATGGCAAAGGTCCTTGCGTATGAGCTTACGATAGAGCATCATTTTGTGTGTCATGATACAGGCCAGTTCTTTGATCTGTTTCTCAAATAAATGCTCAATATTATATCACTCACAGCTCTAAGAAATAAAATTACTTGACCAGGAAAAGTGGTCAAGAATCTTATGAAGTGATTGGACAGATTGGGGTACCCATATGTATTGAATTATGACCTCAACGCAACCCAGAGACTCTGGATACATGATGATACATTTTCCCTAAAAAAACTCCGTCATCTTTCTCCTGAAACTTGTTGCATCATTGGGCCAAATCTCTACGCACTCCCTCGGGCAGTTCCTGAAGATCTCGGGCTCGATAAGTTTCCTCATCTTATGCCCGCTTCATGGGTGGTTGATTTCTGGAAAAGTTTTGGCTATAAATGACTTCTTGATAGCTGGCCAGTAGGTATTGATACAGAGTATTTTATACCTTCTGATGAAGAGAAAACAGAAGTTCTTGTTTACTGCAAGCAACGAACACAGTCCGATTATCAGACTGTTATTGACTTGCTTTGCAAGAAAAAAGTTCAACATCAGATATTGAGGTATGGTAACTATACTGAGTCAGAGTTTCAAGGGGTTCTCAGGAAGTCAAAATATGTTATATGGATTGGATGTTCAGAATCCCAAGGAATTGCTCTCTGAGAAATCCTTGCTACCGATACTCCAGTTCTCATATGGGATATCAATACTCTTGGTCAATGTGACTTTGGGGCTAGTAGTTTTACAGAGGCAGAATTAGTATATAGCTGAGTTACTTCCGCTCCATATTTTGACGATACTTGCGGAATAAGGATTCATACATCATGAGAACTTGAAGGGGCTATTAATCGGATGGAATCCTCTTTTTGATTATTTCAACCTCGTAGGTATATAGAAGAAAATCTTTCTCTTGATGGACAGGCTCAGAAATTTATAGAGCTTTACGATTCATATTTTAACCTATCGTATGAGGCTGGTTTTTCCGAATTTCTTCATTCAGAGAAAAGGTATAGGAGTAATCTCTTTATTGAAAAAGCTTTTGATATGTACGATTCTCCTTTTGGGAATTTTATCCGTAAGAAATTGAAATAATAATGGATGCTCCTCTAGTCTCTGTCATCCTCGCCACCTACAATGGCTCAAGATTCCTTGCTGAGGCAATTTCATCAGTTCTTGATCAAGATTATCAGAATATCGAACTCATTGTCATCAATGATGCCTCAACCGATACGAAAGTTCCTGAGATAGTTCGGTGATTTCAGTCCCAAGATGAAAGGGTTCGATACGAATTGAATCCACGGAATATGGAGCGTTCTTGGTCAAAAAATCGGTGAGTGGAGCTCGCAAAAGGTGAATTTATCGCCTTCATCGATGATGATGATGTCTGGCAAGAGTCGAAAATCTCTGAGCAAATGAGGATTATATTACAAGATGATACTATTGGGGTAGTTGGCACTTGGGCTAGTTTTATCGACGAACACGAAAAAAGCATTGGTGAAACTCGCCACTTGAAAACCTTAAAAGAAGATATTTACAATAATATTCTCCTTTCAAATCAATTGATCCAGTCTTCAGTGCTTATTCGGAAAAAAGTGTTCTCACAAGTTGGATGATTCCCATTATTCAATCTCTGCGAAGATTATGATTGTTGGCTGAGAGTTCTCCAGATTGCTCAGGGAGTTAATATTCCGAAATCACTCATACAATATCGCGTACGTGCCACCAGTACAACAACAAAAAATCTTTATCGGATGAAGTGGATGACGATGAAACTGGTATGGAAATATAGAAAAAGCTTCCCGAACGCCTATCGAGCCATTTTCTTAAAGCTTATAACTTTTCCATTCAATATATCAACGTTATTGCGAGCTTGGAAATTCATCTCTCAAAAAGAATCCTTATAGAAACTCCTGTTTATATGGGTTGCTTGGGTGATTTTTGTAAAGGGGGTGCTTTTCCCAAAGACGTTCTTCGATGGCTTTTAAGTCTCCAATGGGAATTCAGGAAAAAGTATTCTTGAATGCATTGATGGATCTGATTTCATCCTCAGGAGACCGATGAAATCATGGTATGCCATGAAAAGATATATACTGAAGATTTCACCATACAAGTCACGAAATGATTTTCATCCTCGGAACATGATAATTACTCGAGAGATGGATAATCGGGGTTCATGCTGCTAGAATATCTTCATCATGTTCATTGCGTGCGAAGATGAATTCTCCAACGGTTTCAAGAGCTCAAGTTTTCTCAGTATACAGCTTTTTTCTATCCACTCATTGTGCAATAAGGTATTTAAATGCAGCTTCAGAGTGCATAACTGGAACTCCCGGAGTAGCAATTCATCCTGTTAATAGGATGTTCTCCACTTTTTGTTGTATGAGTAGCTCAATTCACTCAATAAGACGAGCTGAGTATTCTTTTCCTGGCTCACCGTGTTCATTGAGTTGATGAGAGTGGACTATAAGTGTTGTCATTGAATCAAGTATATACTATTTAGTTTTGATTCGCAATAAATAGTCGGATCTTTTCCTGAAACCGTTCTTTCGAGAAATTTTCCGCATGGTTCCTGATAGTTTCTCGATTCCACTCCATCTTCTCGAATTGTTCGATGGCTTCGTTCAGTGCTTCGGGGGTTTGCGGAGAGAAGAAGAGTCCAGTTTTAGAGTCAACGACGGTTTCAGTGGCTCCTCATTTGCCATAGGCAATCACGGGAGTTCCGACTATCATTGCCTCAACTGGTACAAGACCAAAGTCCTCCTCGGGAGGGAAGAGGAATGCCTTTGTCCGAGACATGAGCTCATTCTTTTCCTCGTTGGATATTCGGAATCTCCATTCGATGTTTGGTTTTGATTTTGCCTTGAGTTCACGAAATAGAGGAGTATCCGTTGCGGTACAGAGGATGAGCTTTTTACCATTCTGATTGAATGCCTCCACAAGAAGGTCGAATTTCTTGTAAGGAATACAACGTCCAACTCCGAGATAAAACCCTTCTTTTCAGATACCGTTTTCTGTACTTTTGGAACCAAAAGTACCAAAAGTTTCGGGTGGAAGTCAAACTCACTCCTTCTGGCTTTGCTCGACTATCTTATTGTTTTCATCATCGTTCAAACAGTGCCTTCCCCCCGAGCCCCCATTCTGCTTTTTTCATCAAATGTTTATCCCCGGATAGATTACCTCACTTTCTCTATTGTAGTATATCTGTATTCGTTCTTGTGTGGTTCGTGAGTTTGCGATGAAATAATCCACTCTCTGTGCTGCTTCATAATCCAATTTCCGAAGCCAATCTATGAGTCTATCAAGGACAAATCGGGCAATCGGATTGAGCCATCAGAACTCCATCATCTGACGATACTCCGCATAGTGACTCCAGTAGTAGCGAATCGGTGTATGACAATAGACGATGACCAAAGGTTTTCAGTTTGAAGTTTGAAGTTTGAAGTTTGAAGAGTCTTTGTTTCTGTCATTGCGAGCTTGCGAAGCAATCCAGTCATTACTAGGAATTCCTTTTTTATTTTCCGGATCGCTTCATTCCTCGCGAAGACGGGAATGATTCCACTTTCCCATCGCCACTTGTTTGGATTCTGCACTACTCGAACAAATCACTACATCATATCCTGACAAGTTAAAACTCCTGAAGGCAAATGGACGGAGGATGCCCGCGAGTTTGTGTCGGCGGTTAAAGAATGGAATCTTCTGAAGCCAACTGGTATATACATTTCGTCACTCCAGCATCGGATGTTCCATATAGCAGACACTCGTATAGATATCCGCCTCTGGATAGAGTTCCAAGAGATGCGAGAGCACGAGCTCCGCTCATCAGAAGTCGATGAGCCAGTCGGCGATGATGGCAATGCGTTTTCCTTCAAAAAAATCCATATACGGGAAGTATATGGATTTTTTCTGGTTAATCTAGATATTTGCTTCTCATTTCTTCTTTGCCCTTCTAGAGCGAAGGATATCATCCATCGTGTGTTTTTCTCTATTTCACCAAGCCTCAAGCTTTTGGACAATTAAACATATTTCCTCATAGGAATTACCAGATGTGCACATTTTTCTCCATAATTCATGAATATACTCCATTTGAGGTATCCATCATCCAATTTTGGTGGGACGAATGAGCTCATCCGTAAATCTTCAAACAATTCTTGTATAAATACTAGTATATCAGGTTGGGATAAAAAGCTGGTTGTCTATTTCGAGCGATCAAGACGATGCTGCAATGAGTTTACCATTTCCCGTGTATATCTCTGAAACTTCTCATTTCTTTTTTGGAGAATAGCCGCAAGGATCTCGAAATAGTCATCTTACAATTCATAATCGTGTATTAAAAATCACTTTATCTCATATCTTCCATTGAACTTTTGTTTGTTCTTGCATTGATTTAAGAACAGGTTGGATGGGTATGTTGGTTCAATCAATCTTCCCGAGTTCTTCATTTAAGGTATCGTAGTCTGCATGAAATCATGTAGCATCGACTCAAACTAAATTTAGATGATTCATAGATATAATCTTAAGTTATATTTAAAATATATATTTTATATAAAATGTCAATTCTTTTAAACAATGAGCTGTAAAATTTTGTCGTTGATTAAATATAGGAAAAATTTATACTCAATTCCATGAACCAAAAACCTCGTATTGCTATTCTCCATGACTCTTTTCTCTATCGCGGAGGAGGGGAGCGACTGGTGACACTCATGGCAAAATCTCTCGGAGCTGACTTGATTTCCGGGTTTTTCTCTGAAGGGAGTTTTGATCCACGAGAACTCGGATTTGAGGGGAAGATGATTGCACTGGGGGAGCCAGTTTTCGCGAAGTGATGGAGACACCTTATCCTCAAGTGGAGATTCTTCTGGAAGGCAAGCATCCTCAGGGAATATGACATCGTCGTATTTTCCTGAGATTGTCTCGGAGCGCTTCGACATGTTACTTCTGATGCCAAGACATACTATTATTGTCATACACCACCCAGATATCTCTATGATTTCCGAGAGAAGTACCTTGCATCACTTCCACGAGTCGTTCGTCCGATTTTCGCTCTTGCTTTCAGATTCTTCGCTCAGGTCTATGAGGGGCATCTTGCGAGATTTTCGCGTATATTTACCAATTCCCGGAACGTACAGCAGCGACTTCAGGATTTTACGGGGCACACTTCGGAGATTGTCTATCCACCGACAGATGTGAGATATTTTACTCCAGGACTCTCTGAGCATACCCCATTTCCTCCGAAGACCTATTTCCTCTCTTGGGCGCGACTCTCTCCGCCGAAGCGAGTAGAGAAGATTATTGAAGTGTTTCTCTCGAATCCAGAGCAGAATCTCATCTTCACGTACGGAAAGAATGACCCCCTGAAACGGGAGTTACTCGAAAAAGTGGCTGGAAAAGAAAGTATCATCGCCCTAGAATCCCCAACAGATACTGAGCTCCTCTCGCTCATTCGTTGAGCTATTGCGACGATATATATTCCTGTTGATGAGGATTTCGGGATGTCTCCCGTTGAGTCGATGGCCTGTGGGATTCCTGTGATTGGAGTCGATGAATGAGGCCTCAAGGAGACTATCATTGACAGAAAAACAGGAAGACTCATTGGTAGTGAACAGTTATTGGTAGAATTGAAAAAAGCAATACAGGAGACACCAAAGGAGGAATGGCAATCAATGGAAGCTGCTTGTATCGAACGTGCTCAGGACTTTTCTCTTGAAAAATTCCAAGAAAAGCTACAATCATTGCTACAACAATAGAGTTTCTTTACTTTTGTAACCAAAAGTAACAAAAGTTTCGGGTGGGAAGCCAATACCCCAAGGGTATTTCCAATGCTTCGCAAAGGCGCATTCGTTCATGATTCGCTTTGCTCATCTAATTAGGTTTCTATCATCACCACTCAAACAGTGTCTTCACCCCGAACCCCCATTTCACTATTTTCTTCACTGCTAGAACCTTACATTAAACTCTAAAATAATTTCTATGACAACTCTTGCCATTACCTCCATGTATGCGAATCCGATTCATCCTGGGCATATCGAGTGTCTTGAACTCTCCAAGTCTGAAACTGGAGCCGCAGAACTCTGGGTTATCGTGAATAGTGATCATCAGGCTCGTCTCAAACGATGAATCGAGAGTTTTCAGGATGAGCAATTTCGCATGAGTGTTGTTGCAGCACTGAAACCAGTGGATCGAGTATTTCTCTCGATAGATCAAGATGGAAGTGTAGTAGAGAGTCTCCGTACACTCATTGCTGAGGCGAAGGCAAGTGGCAAATACGATGAGATTATCTTCACAAAGTGAGGAGATCGTTTCGCGAGTGAGATTCCTGAGGCAAAACTTCTCCGAGATGAGGAAGTTGCAATCGTGGATGGACTCGGAGCGAAGACTCACAATTCGAGTGATATGCTCAAGCGCGCTCAAGAACAGAAATCACAGAGTGAAACGGACAAAAAAGAACTCGAACAAAAGATTGCGAGCCTCCCTGAGGCTATACGGGAAGAGAATTATCTCGAAGTAGGGAATCGCCCTTGGGGAGTGTATTATGTTCTCGAGGATAGCCCGCTTTTCAAGGTAAAAAAAATTATTGTTCACCCTGGCAAGCGACTTTCTCTCCAATCACATGAGAAACGAAGTGAACATTGGACCGTGGTTTCATGAGTGGCAATGGTAGATATTCGTCATCCAGATTTCAAGGAAGTGGAGCAGATTCGTGTGCTTCGTCAGAATGAAGGGTGTTATATCCAAGCAAACTATCTCCATCGTCTCGCCAATAATGGAACCGAGCCACTCGCTATCGTTGAGGTGCAGTGTGGTGAATATACGGGAGAGGATGATATTGTACGCTATGATGATGATTTTTGACGAAAGTAGTCTATGAACGTCTTTTTTGTCATTCTCGCTTGCGAGAATCTTTCTCTGAATAAAACCCATGCAACAAGAGTATAACTTTTACGTATACATCATGGCAAGTAAATCATGAGTTTTATATATTGGCGTGACAAATAATCTTCAGAGAAGGGTTCAGGAACATAGAGAGTGAAAAATTGAATGATTTACCAAGAAATATAACAGTACGAGGTTGGTTTATTTTGAACACATGAAATATGTATACAATGCTATTTCCCGGGAAAAAGTATTAAAACATTTTCTCCGAAAGCAAAAAGAGGAACTTATTGAATCTTTGAATCCAGGTTGGAAGGATTTATTTCTTGATTTATAACTCACAAAGAGATCCTCCTATCGGAGGATGACAAAAATATGCAATTTCTCTCCCTCAATATCTTCAAGTGACAATATCAGCAATTCCTTGATATCATAAAAAATCCAGAGAAACCTATTTTGGTTTTTACTCCCAATCCAGAGATTCTTGTCCGTGCAAGTCGTGATGAGGAGTTTCTCAATATCCTCAAAACGGCAACCTATCTCACTCCGGATGGGAATGGACTCTATGTAGGATCCATGATGCAAGAATGAATTTCATTTCTGAGCGCTTGTTTTTGCGTATTGTTTCAGAAAAACCAGATAGAAGAGAAGTATGGGGAGCTTATCAAGGGGAGCGATTTGACGGAGGATTTACTGGAGTTTGCCGCAAAGGAAAAAAGACACATACTTATTCTCGATAACAAGGTAACGACGATTCGAGATGAATTTGACGAGAGAAAGAAGGAGATTCAGAATAATATAAAAAGACTCCTGGAAGACAGATTCCCAGGAATTATAGTTCACGTTCAATATGATGGGGATATATCCATAGCGGAACTTGCGGTATATTGTAGGGATTATGGTATTTCGTATGTTTTTTCATGTCTCGGCATGAAGAAACAAGAACAGATGCTAGTGGGTATCTGGGAACAGATTGGTGCCAATGCCCAGATTCTTGGACTTGGAGTTGGAGCATCGATAGATTTTATCCTTGGTCTCCAGAAACGAGCACCGCTAATTTTTCAGAAACTTGGCATTGAGTGGGTATATAGGCTCATACAGAATCCACGGAAGCGTTGGAGAAGAATATGGACTGCATTCAGAGAGTTTCCGAGACTTATCAAACAAAATGCTGATACATTATAGAAATATGCAATCAATTCTTGTACTATGCTATCAGGATGTCGTCAAGCATCTAGAGTCAGGGCGGATCATATTCTATCTATTCTTCAATGAATTTTCTCTATTTAAAGGGAAGAGTAGGATTCTCACCAAGTGTCCATGTAGTAAAATGGACATTTTATGTACTATAATTTTAAAAAACTTTTGACATTATTCCATAATAATATATATAAATTATATCTATATATTAACTTATTACCTATGGCTTCACAAAAATTGATAGGCGCTCTTGCTATCGCAACTGCAGCTTATGCTGCTCCTGCAAATGCTGCTCCTGAAAATGTTAGTCAAGGTTTTGCCGATACAAATAAGGCGACTGTAATACAAGTACTCGAACACCAAGATTCATCCATCCAGCTTCGATTTGGTCCTGATTGATTATTACAAGCAAGTGGGGTTGCAGCAGTACTGTCTAATCTTGATGGAAAAGATTGAGTAGAAGTATCCAATCGTTGGATGATCACACGTATACTGTTAGGGTGAAGTGATCAGAAAGAAGTTGTAGGAGAAGCGCAGTTATTCCAACTTCTCAAGGAGAAGAATGTTCATCAACTAGAGGAACTATATATACGAATAACATGAGATAATTCAGGACTCAAAATATCCAAACAAAACATAGAATCACGTGATGGATCATTTGTTCTACAATGAACTATATCTGATTTCAACGCAGAAACGCAAGCGAAGATTAGAAATTTTCAAACACAACTTCTTGCGCAAGCAGATGTTATAGGGACTATCTCATCGATTCTTCTCGATGACCTTGATGCTCGTACTGGATTACAGGCAGTAATAGAGTGAAAAACTGGACATCTTCTCGCAATGCTCGATAATCCTGCGAAGATGGAGCAATTCAAAAAAACACTTGCAGAAAATGGAACTCTCGATAGAGATCCAGCATTCTTAGAAAAGTTTGCATCAGTACTCCCTGCTATTGGTATTACTGCTTGACCTCAAATAGTTTCATGAGGAACTGTGGGTGCATTTATCGAAAATGCAACACTCTCGATAGAAAATGGATGAGTTGAAAATGATCCATGGAATCTTACTGCACGTCAATGATTTGGTCAAAATGAGGCTCATTCAGTAGATGGATCTATAGATCTCGCAGGATTAAGATTAGGGTTGAATTTCAATGATCCACAAACATCTCTGTCGAGATCAGTTTCCGATATAACGAATGCTTCAGACAGAATGAGTGCAGCAAAACAACTTGTAGACAGAGTGAATTTTCAATATTGAGGAGATTCCCAAGATGAAACAACAAGAGCTCAGGTTATAGCGCTTGGAAATGCTTATATCCGATCTCAGGAACAACTCGATTCTCTTCCTGATTCACCAGCAAAAACGGATGCTATTGCGAAGAATACACTCACATATCTCGCCAAAGTAGAGGCATTGCAATGAATAAGATGGAAGGGATTATTCTGAATGGCAACATCTACAGGATGGTTTGTAGGTCCCTCATTTTCGAAAGTTAATACATCAGCATCTTTCGATAATCTCAAGACTGGAGCAGGATCTATAGAGGCACAAATTCTTGATTCTAAAGCATTGAATGAAGAACAAGTTGCAGAGTATCTGAAAGTTTTAGGAATCACTCAGGAAGGAAATACTTATATGCAAAATGGAAAAGTGATCCTTACTATTCCAGCAGGCAAACTTGTTCAGTGGAGCATCGAAGAAGTTGTAACAGATCGAGAGACTCTTATTCGAGCTGTTCCTAATATTATCAGTGCAACAGCAGTACGAAATTCACAAATCATACGACTTACAGGAACGAATTCTATTGCTCGGAATGCCTATATCGAAAAGAATTCAAGGGATGTGGCAACTCTTGCGAAGAATCTTCGAGCCCAAAATAGCTGAATGACGGATCTGGAATATAGTATAGCATTAGGAAACTATGATATTGCTACAACTCAACTCACATCTATCCTCAATGGATCTCGAGATAAGACAGCCAGAGGTCTTCTGGGAGAGCTCAATACACTGAATACTCCTGAATCCAAAAAGGCCTTCTTCGATCTCTTCCTCGGTAAAACTGCTGGAAGTGTAGTATCTCGTAAATTAGCGAATAGGCTAGAAAATTGAGGAGATATTAAAGAAGACCTCAAGAAATATTATAATCGTCTGGCAGCACCTTTTGCATTACAATATGGATTACAGACATCTCAGGTACAAGGAATGTTTGATGCTATCCTCCCAACTGTTGACAATAAACATATCAGTACTCTTGGAGAAACATTCTGAGGCGGATTCAATGGAATGGTAGCATTTAACCAAAGGAATACAAAACAAGATTTTGTTGTTGTAGCAACAACAATACATTGGAATGCTCGTATCGTTGGTACTCCGAGTGTCATCACCAATGAATCAGTAGCAAACCAAATCAGACAACAAATCAAAGCAAAGATTACTGAATACGAAGCACGAGTGTTCCAACAAAATAATCCTGCTCTAAAATGAGCCGATATCGACACAATTAAGTCACTGATGGTAGCAGGACCAGTATCTGCTTATCTCTCTTTTGATAAGGATGCAGGATGTTTTAATCTTGGATATGTGGCAGTACCTGGTGGTGTACCAGTACAATGAACGAGCTCAATAGGATCAACTGTATGAGCACCTGAAGCAGGTGTAACTACTTTCTGATTTGGTTTAGGAAAGCCATTGAAAAAACCAAAGAAAGAAGAGCCTAAACAGGAGGAACCTAAAAAGGAGGAACCTAAACCACAAGAAGAAAAACCAGCAGAGCCAGCTCCAAAACCAGCAGAGCCAGCTCCAAAACCAGCAGAGCCAGCTCCAAAACCAGTAGAACCTGTGAAACCAGTAGAACCTGTGAAACCTGTGAAACCAGTAGAACCTGTGAAACCAGTAGAACCACCATGTGTTCCTCCACCAAAGCCACCAGTGCCTCCTGTAAACCCTAATCCTCCTGTAAAACCTAATCCGGATGTATGTGTGCCAAAGCCACCTCATGGAGATATTAAGCCTCCGGTAGCACCTCATCCTGTTCATCCTCCTAAGCCTCCGGTAGTTCCACCAAAAGTAGATAAATGTATTCCAGAGATACCAAAATGAGTAGATCATGTTAAGAATTTTGTTAAACCCGGAGTAGATCATGTAAAAGATGCTGTCACTAAGAAGGCAGCCGAAGTATGTACTCCTACAGAGGTTGCTAAAGAATGAGTAAAAGGTTCTTGGAAATACTTGCCTCATCATTAGTATCGAAACTTTTGGATAATCTTCGAGAATAATTCCTCGTGAATATACAAGGGTCTTCCCCAGTTGACGGTATTTACTTACCTAATATACTGGCTCTATGGAGACAAAAAACCTGTATCGAAAAAAATCCCGAATTTGAAACCAGAAAACAAGAGAAATTATCAAGTTCTTTTCACTGGATTTGC
>JAYRRZ010000012.1:0-2213 GCA_041909865.1 Candidatus Altimarinota bacterium
ATCTTTTTCAGGTTGGGTTTGCTTGTGTTGCTGAGTACAGCCATGATATGTCCTCCTCTTGTTTGGGTTCTGGCTCGGGTTTTGGGGGAGTCGGGTTGAAGAAGACTTTTGAAAGATTTTGTACCTCGCTTGGTTTGTTGTACTTGTGAAAGATCAGGACTGTTTTATAGGCTCTATCATATTCTACTGTGATAAAAGGTAGATTTTTGTGAAAAGAGCCGGGAAGATCCCCGATCAGTTTCTCTTCGGCCACCCGGAAGTTCTTCTCGTAAAAAAGAGAAGAGCGGAAAGATGTGAAGACCTTGTACGGGACTTCCAAGATCCGAACGGGGGATAGGGTGTTCATTACGGACAGAAGAGAGTTGTAGAAGATGTTGGAAGTGTACGGGATCAGAGAGATTCTGATTGATTGTCCGTTCTCAACAATGTCTATGTATTTATCTGGGAGCTTTATTCCTCGCTTGGTCAGACCTATCCTTGAGAAGAATAGGTTGGATACTACTCTCTTGTAGTTCAGAGAGTCACTTGTGAAATCAACCTGGGTAGGAGATAGATGGATTTTCTCGAACTCAGGTGAGCAGAAAAACGTCTCATCCGTAAGAGAGCAGATTGACATAGCGAGGACGGATGATGCCGCTCCGAATAGGAGTGATGAAGGACATTTTCTGTCCTCTTTAAGTCGAAACGAAGATGAGGTTTTCTTTAGCACGGGT
The DNA here is from genome assembly GCA_041909865.1 of Candidatus Altimarinota bacterium. Classification (GTDB taxonomy): domain Bacteria; phylum Patescibacteriota; class Gracilibacteria; order BD1-5; family UBA2023; genus JABFSX01. Next base: position 714 of record JAYRRZ010000012.1, read on the forward strand.
GACTCCTACATAAAAGAGGTTGGCTTCTGCTTGGATCTGCCAAGGCTGCCGAGCATATTTCGATGGGATTAGATGCTCATTTAGGAAGACTACTGTGTCCCACTCCAAGCCCTTGGCTTTGTGGATTGTGGAGAGGGTTAGTCTATCGGATCTGGGTTCGGAGAAGAGCCTGTCTATTTGGTTTATCAGATTGGATCTGGTTTTTATGTCGGGGTCTGCGGCGATTACTTGGATAGCTTCGAGCCTGTCCATGAAATACTCTTCTTTAGACGGCTTGGCTATGATTTGGGACTGGATGTAGATTATTAGGTCTTTGAAGACTTGGGGTATGGGAGTATTTGGATCTCCTTTGATGAGATTGGAGAGGGATTTTCCGATGTCCCTTCCAAGGACATAACAGGGTTTTCCAGAAGAGAGAAGTTGTAGGGCTAGGGTGACTAGAGGTGCTGTATTCCGACAGATTATTACGTTCGGGTTGTATGCCAAGAAGTCCTCGCCTGGAGGCAGTCTCAGGACTTTTCCGGGAATCGCAGAAGGAGATGAGGATATTGTTGGAACAAATCTCCTCGCCTCTTGAACTATTTCTTTAGGACACCGAAAGGAAACGGAAAGAGGCATGGTTTTTAGATTGAAGGTTGAAACCAGATGGTCTATTGAATCCGATAAAGCCCCGCGGAATGTGTAGATTGCTTGGTAAGGATCTCCGGCGGCGATTAACTGACCAGACGAGGCTTTAAGTCTCTTTATCATGACATGCTGAACCTTCGTCAAGTCCTGGTCCTCGTCTACGACAACTAGATCAAATTGCGGGAATACTCCCCGGAAGAATGCAGACATAAAGATCTGGTCATCGAAGTCAATTTCCCCTTCGAAGGCCCGCTTGATTGAGTCTGATAGGATCTCGTAAGATATGTCGATTTCTTTCTCTGTAGGAGAGAGATCGTACATATCCGCCAAGGAGAACAACTCGGATTTGTATTGCTCTCTTGTTTTTGTTTCCACGTCTGTGGAGACGGAAGAAGAGAATAGCTGCGGGACTAATCCGAAATTCCGAGCCATGTTTACAAGTCTGGTCAGGGTTGAGACGGTTTCCGAGGAATCGTAGGATCGGGAAGTCTTTGCCTGGACAAGAGAGTAGATCTTGCTTGTATCAATTGATAGTCTTGGTAGCCCGGTTTTTTTGAGCCAAGCTCGATGGCCGAGAGAGTTCATCGTGGCGATGGTCGTGGAATCGAGAAGGCTTTTGTGGTCCGGGACGACGGCTCTGATTGCTGAAAGAAGAGTGAATGTTTTACCGGAACCAGCTACCGCCTGGAGAGCTACTGATTCTCCGTTTTTAACAGCAGAGATGAAGGATTCTTGTTGGGGTGTGAACGGACGGAGGACAGGGGTTTTTATTTGTTTCTGTAGGTCTTCGACGATCCTTTTGTTGAATGCGCAGAGAAGAATGGAGATGGGTGGGTTTTCGGTTTCTGGGATTGGAATGAACATGATGACCTC
>JAYRRZ010000013.1:0-24754 GCA_041909865.1 Candidatus Altimarinota bacterium
ATTCTGCTCCCGTGGAAAATGTCGTATCGAGTCCGTTGTATCCACTCAATGGTTTGTACGTGCTGGAGTAATGGCAGAAAAGGTGATTGCAGGATACAAGAAAAAAGAGTTTGTTATTATGCCAGAGAGGTTTAATAAGACTTTTGAAGATTGGATTTTCAATCTTCGAGACTGGTGTATCTCTCGTCAGCTCTGGTGGGGTCATCAGATTCCTGCATACTATCATACAGAAACAGGAGAACTTCTTGCGGTAACTCGTGACCCGACTTCCTTGTTTGAGCAATATGGAACAGAAAAAATTCGACGTGATGATGATGTTCTTGATACTTGGTTTTCTAGCGGACTTTGGCCTTTTTCGGTACTTGATTGGGATTTTGATAATCCAAGTGAACTCTTCCAGAAATTCTATCCAGCCAACGTCCTTGAGACAGGATATGACATCCTCTTCTTCTGGGTAATTCGTATGTTCCTCATGGGATATGAATATACTGGACAAACACCGTTCAAAACCGTCTATCTCCACGGTCTCATTCTTGATGAACATGGCAAAAAGATGAGCAAAAGCTGGGGGAATGTGATTGATCCTCTCGTCATTATCAATGAGCATTCGTCTGATTCTCTTCGCCTCTCAGTCATGCTCGGTAACACCCCAGGAAACAATCTCAATTTCTCAATACGAACCGTTGAAGAATACACCCTCTTTCTCAATAAATTCTGGAATATTACTCGATTTGTTTGGATGAATATCTGAACCATTACTGACGATCGTGATACTCTTAAGGCTCGCATCAATGAAGGAAAAAAATCACTTCTCCCCTACGAGCGATGGATTCTTTCTCGACTTGCTGATACTATTGAAAAAATGACGGCAGGAATGGATGGATATAGTTTCTCTGTTTCTGGTATGGAACTCATTTCTTTTATCCGAGATGAGTTTGCAGATATTGCCATTGAGGCCTACAAAATCGAAAAGGAGCATTCAAAACTTGGAAAAGACGTTATGTCGCTCTGTATTCTCGAGATTCTTCATCTGATTCATCCATACATTCCTCATATCACCGAGGCACTCTATGGGCATATAACGGAAGGAAAAACTCTCGCTACCAGCGCATGGCCAATAGCAGCAACCAAGAGAAGCACCGAAACAGAAGTAGCCTTTGATACCATTTCAAGTATCATCAAGACTATTCGCAACATCCGAGCGGAATCTGGAATCAAGCCAGGAGAGCTTCGGGATGTCTACATCATAACAAAAACTGAAGAAGAAAATATCCAAGAAAACTCCAATCTCCTTTCTGGATTAGCAAAAGTATCCTCGATCACCATAGGAGAAAAACCCGGAAGAAACAAAGGTTTTGCGTATGGAGTGATTCATGGTTGTGATATCTATGTGGATGCAAAAATCGATGAGTCAAAAATCGAAGAAGAAAAGTCTCGCCTCATGGAGCAAATGAATACAAAGAAAGAATACATTAGAGCCCTTGATGCAAAACTCGCCAATGGTTCATTCGTAAAAAATGCCCCCGAAAAGATTGTTCGAGCAGAAATGGAAAAAAGAAATCAAACCATCGAACAACTCGAAAAGCTAGAAGAAAAATACAAGTCCCTTGATATTCACTCCTAAGGAGACACGAAAAAATGCCGAAAACACGGAAAAGCTCCCATTTGGGAGTTTTTATTGAGTGATACGAAAATGGTAATCATCCTCCACAAACCGTCCTTTGAGAGCAGAGAGACATTTTACAATATTATTATGCCAATTAGCGTTGCTTGAGGCATAGATTGAACCAGTATCATTTCCCCAACGAGAGAGTTCGCTCAACTTCATATACTTGGACAGAAACTGATTATTAAATGTCTTTGACATCCATGAGAGTCCCTCTTGTGCAGAAGCAAATTCATAGGTACTTCAGCTATCGGTATTACCAATATTTCCTATATTGTATGAGGTCTTGAGATGGTTCCCAAGCGTAGTTTCTGCAAGTCAGACACACATGAGAAAGCTTGGATCAATACGTTCATCAAGAGCCGTATCGACCCACATATCCCAGTTCCTAAAATCAGATGTTGCATATTGATTCAGGAGGTATTTCTGGCGAGAGGTTTCATCAGCACCCTTTATCACAAATTTTCTTTTATATTTTTGAACATTTGCTCCTGATCATGATTTCTCGATAATATCATCGATGAATTTCTCTTCATATTTGGATGGAAGCTCTTCAAATGGAATATCCGAAAGAGTGAGATACCGAAGAGGATCCATGGATTCTCGATTTCTCCATACCTCAAAATGAAGATGAGCCCCTGAGGTCATTGGTCCAGCCCCAGGTGTTCCTGGTGTCCCTCCACTCTTGGCAATAAGCTCATCTTTTTTTACGAATTGATACGGTTGTACAACAATCTCTGAAAGATGACCATAGACCGTAACAAAACCATCACGATGCTTCAGGGCAAGATACGAGTATCCCGTAGGTGTTGGAGGAAGAAGGTAGTAGACATATCCGTCCATTGCGGCCTTTACATCGGTTCATTGATTGGCTGGAACATCGATTGCCTCATGCTGACTACCAAAAAGTGTATAGTATCCAGCATCACGAAAAAATGTACTTATTCGGGTTCATGGTACTGGCCATGAAAAAATATTGGTAGTTCCAGAAAGGAATTCGGTCTTCTGAATCTTGCTCTCAGAGGCAAAATACGATCGAATACGAACACAGTTCTCAAGCACATCCTGCGGTTTCTTTACGTCACTACAACCATGTTTCTGCAGAAGATTCTTGAGGGCGCCCTGATAATCCACTTCAGCCTTCTTCCAAGCATTATCAATCACGGATTGTGCCTGTTCTTGGGCCTCAATATATTCTTGGAAAATCTTTTCTTGTCACTTGGTAATATCAAGAAGTCGTTGTCTTTGTTCCTTTTGTCAGGAAAGAATACTACGTTGTTTCTCAAGAGCATCCTGCAACTCGTGTAGCCTTAGAACCTCATCATTCATCTTAATTGAGAGAATATAATACGTCTTGGTAAGTGCACGATATTCATCAACAAATCTCTGTCACAACTGGCTCACCAGCGTTTTGTAGGTCATATCGGAAAGAAGAAAGTCTGTATCTGAGTCAGAGAGAATAAGTGATTTCATGATATCAATATTCCCTGTTTGATCAAGAACCAGATTACCTTCAGAATAAATATTTGCAAGATATGAGAGTATAATTTTTTTATATTCTGCAATCTTCTTCTTTAGCTCTATGGCAGAGATATGAAATTCTTGAATTTTGTATTGCTTTTGAGTAATTTGAATTCTTCCATTTTCAATTTCTGTTTCGGTAGAAGCAATAGCTGCATCAAGAACCATGAGGGCATTTTCAAGAGTATTTCGCTTCTCAGAAAACTCATCTTTCTTTACTTGATATACCTGTTTTACGAGAGAAAGCTTCTTTTTCAATGAATCAAGCCCATTCATTTTATATTCATGCGAGAGAACATCTGCTGATCCAGACTCACTAAATGGAAGCGTCTCAAATAATAGATCTTCTTCTCTTTCTTTGAATTTATCGAGTATTCTTCCTGATGTGGTTGAATCAATAGCAAGGGTCAGAGAAACTGGTGCGATATATAGTATGAGAAAAACAACGATGAAAATCTTATGAATAATTTTTGGCATACATACATCCTATCATAATAAAAAGAAAAAATCCTCTAAAGAAGAGGATTTTGTAGGGAAAAACGTTTGATTTTTATATACTATAGTGCCTTATATACTATTCTGATACGGAACGGAAAAATGCCTCTTTTTTTCTCAGCCATTCTGGAGACTGCCGACAAAGAAGTTTTTCATCATCCTGATTTTTTAAGAAATGTATAATTCCCTCTTCGAGAAAAATAGTATTTTGGCTTCATTTTACATAGATCATAGTTTGTTTTTGAGATTCTGAAATAATGGGAGCTATATAGTTTCCCGCATTACGAGAAGAAGAAAAATGAGTCACCTGGAATTTTTTTTCAAGGAGTGGAAAAAGATATCGTTTCATCAATGGTCCAACCAGAACAAATTCAATATCAGAATCATCGGGAAAGGTATCGATAATTTCACTGGCAAGCTCTGTATGGAGCTTCTCCTCTTCTGATCATAGCTCACGCATATCTCCAAGAAAAAATATAACTCGATGGGAATGCAGAAATGAACGCATAGAAACAATTCATGAATACATGCTTAAAAATCAGCCATTGTAGCTTCCATCAATAATTATCGAATTATTCAGCCCAGGAAGGATCCCTGATCTTCCTGATTCTGGGGAAAAAGTCTGAGCATACGAAGCAATATTTTCCAGATTCATATCCAGACAGTTGGCAACAGCATAGAGTGGGAGGAGATTGTCAATCTGAAACTCTCAAAATACCGGAAGAGAGATGGTATAATCGTGACCATATGCGTGAATAATGGCATGAGTGCCCTTCTCATTTACCTGAATATGAGAAGCATCAATATCAGCCATGGCTCATCGACCATAATAAATAGCTTCTCTATCAATATGGGGACGGAGTGTGTCATGAACCACTAAAAATTTTGGTCTCGCAGCAATCTTTAATTTCTCTTGTCGGTATGCTGAGAAACTTCAGAATTGTTCAATGTGATTTGGTATAATTTCAGTAATTATGGCAATATCAGGAATAACAATATCAATAAGAAAATCCATCTCTCCTGGATGGTCTATTCAATATTCGAGAACAACATACTGTGGATACGAGGAAACCATTCGGTATATAGCAACAAGATATACCCACATCCATCGAAATGGATTCCTTCCTCCAGTCTTTGCACCAATAATAGAAAGAGGTAATCAAAACTCACCGTTATAATGATATGGCGAATGCATGACCGAGTTATGATGAAGCTCATGACGGATATAGGATGCAATATGGCTTGAAATGGTTGTTTTCCCAACTGTACCAGTCACACCAATGACATACGGTTTATGAATATGAATTATAAGCCTTGCAAAGAAAGCCAAGAGGGAAAGAAAGATTTTTTGCATACGTAGTAAAATCATAAAAGAATAGGGCATAAAATCAAGAAAAAGCCATTCGTTCATGAAAATATCATTTGTGTAAAAGAAAAAGTTTTGTATAATTTTCCAAATTATACTCTTCTCTTTCTTCTATGGCACAAATTACTCGAAATAACTTCACTTTTACTTTACTTGATGAGATACAGATGCAATATCCTGAACTCGTCGAACTCGTTCTCTGAAGTGAATCAATTGATAATAACGAAAAACAATATTGGTTTGATATCCTTCCTTCGATGACCAATGAACAAATAGATCGATTATTCAATATTCTCATGACCGAGCGAAAACAGCTTGAAGAGCTCAATATGAAGTATCAGGAGGAAATAAAAACTTTGAATGAAAAGCATCTTATTCAGTGGCAATCGCTCCAATCACAGAAGACAAAAGCAAAAATAGAAGAGGCTGAAAAAAGCGATACTTCAAAGGCGGATGCAGAAAATGCCCTCGATATGCTTGGTAACCTCTAATTCATTGAACCATGATTCAAGTATCTTCTCTCCGTCATAATACAGGAGGTGGAGCAAAGATTATTCACTCACACAAACTTACGCCACGCGATACAGTGACGATTTTTTGTATTATAGAATGAAAAAAAGAAAATGTTGTGAGTATCTTGGAAGATCATCTATTAGAGATTCTTTCTGCTGTAGAGTGGAATTCTCGCGAAATTGAGACGGATTTTTCATACATAGCAGAACACTTTAATCATTTTATCAAAAATATACCCACACCAGACCTTGTTGATGTTTCTATTGTTCTCGCATGTAATAGCAAGGATACGTTTATATTTAGCACCATCTGAACTGGGCAAGTTCTTCTGGTAGAAGAAAATACTATTAGTCTTCTCACCGAGTGAACGAATGATCGCAACGAATTTCACTCGATATCAAGCTGAGAGATTCCAAACTGATGAAAAATTTATTTCTCTTCTTCTCAGGTAGACTCAATTCTCGGAGAAGATATTATTCTTGAGCTCTCTTCTCTCGATGAATCTATCTGGATAGCAACGTGTGAGAATATCCTCAAGCGTGAATATACTGAAAATATTCATATTTATCGACTCAACAATGAACGACTCCGCATAGCAAGACTCAGCAAGGAAAGTCCAAATAATTCTCTAGACCCACTCTCTCTGATTCAGTGAGTGATTCAGCAAATTCAATCGCGCCTCCCAAAGATTCAATGGAATCAATTCATACGAAATTTTCCATGAGATAACAAAGCATTTCAATACTCATTTTTATCAGTATGAGTTTTCATACTTTTCATACTTCTCTATATTCTCATTCGTAGCATCACTTCATCACTCTACATATCCTCAACTGACTCAAAGAATCAACTTCTAGAGGCTCAGGATCTTATAGAACAAAGCCAGAAACTCATAAATAATCCTACTGCCTTCAATCTAAATATCAAAAAAGCAGAATGAATTCTTTTTAATCTTCGAGACAAAAAAGAGCACCTGAGTGATACACAAGACCTCTTGAGTCAAATAGAAGCCATGAAAAAAGAAGTAAATGATATTCAGATTATAGACATGAGCAAGTATGCTCCAATTATAAAATTTAATCCGAACGATATTTCCCCATTGTGAGTATTTGAGAAAAATAAAAAGTTTACTCTGATAGGAAAAAGTGGGATTATTGCTGACTATGTAAGAGATACTCCTGTTTCGAAGGTGGTACCATATCCACCATGAGAAACAGCCATATGATTTACAGCAGAAGAAAATGGAAACTACTATATCCTGACAAGAAATAGCAGAATCCTCTCTCCAAGAGGAAACGACCTTACCTATGTGACCGTTTCTGGGCAAGATACATGGAAAAAATCCCAAGCTATCAACACCTTCAATGGAAATATCTATCTTGTTGGAGAAGAACAAAATCAGATAATGAAACACAAGCCATGAATGAATGGCTTCTCGTCACAAACATCCGTACTTCCGGAAAAAAGTGCCTCTGGGATTATTGATATTGGAATTGATGGTGGAATCTACATTTTAACACAAGATGGGAAAATTCTTCGCTACATAACAGGGAAAACAGAAACACCGAAAAGCCTTATAATAAATAAGGTTCCAGGAGAGTATACGATTGGCCAAGTATCTCCAAGTCAATTGTTTGTTCAGTCAAATCTTTCGTACTTTTATGTTCTGAGTGGAAACAGTGTTTGGATATTCCAACCTGACTCAAAGCGTTATCAGGATGTGGCATCATTAACATACATTGCTCAATTAGAAATACAAACAACCGAGGAGATACGAAGTATCTATGTTCCTCGTGATGGGACCGTAATGATTACAACAAATTTGGGTGTATACGAAGTGAAATTTGAGATTGTTGATGGTAAACTTATTTTACGCTAATCTCTCATGTTCAAGACTTCTAGTATCATACTGCGTATTGAGCGAATCCGAGATAGCAAAACACGGGTCATCTTCTTTTCTCGTGAATATGGTCGGATAACTTGTTGGTATAATAAAAAATGATTTTCCTGAGATATCGGGGATATCTGTGATGCCTATATCGATCGATATCAATGAGAAAATCAGTTAAAAAATATAGATATCAAGGACCGAATAAACATCCGCTGGCAATATGCCTCTATTATAGCATTTCTTGAAATCATAAAAACCATTCTCCTCCTCCTTCCGGAAGCGAATCCACATATGAATATTTTTGATGATTATGTATTTCTTATAAGAAAAATGAGATCTTCACCTGAAGATATGACTCATTCTCATTATATCCTATTTCAGCTACGAACATTGAAGCATCTGGGGCACATCGATGGACGACTCTTTGCAATAAATCCACGACTCATGTACATTGATAGGAATATTACCTCCACTCCCATTAAGACAATTCTTGAGTCAAAACCCTTAACAACTGAAGAGAATCTCTTTATCAGTAGCATGAATCAAAAGACCGTCTATCAACTACAATAAAAATGGAAAACACCATAATAATACTTTTCTGACTTTTCTGACTATGCTTCTGAAGTTTTAGTACAGTACTTATTGATAGGTGGCATAATAGGAAAGATGGGATCCTTTTCTGAAGAAGTGAATGCCCCTCTTGTCATCATCGGCTATGATTCTTTGAACTTATTCCGATGCTTTCATATATATTTCTATGAGGAAAGTGTAAGAACTGTCATACCAAGATATCTTCATTCTACCCTTTTGCAGAATTAACCATGATGCTCATATTTATGAGTATGACGTATATCGGACTTTCATTCTGATATACTCCTTTCGATATCATGTGGTATATTTTTCTTTTCTGGGGATTCGTTACAGGAGTATATATACTCTATGATTTACGATACACCGAAATCCCTGATCAGATTATTGTCCCTGGAATATATATAACCCTTGGACTCGTTCTATATTCATGATATTCCGATTTTCAATTATTTGACTATCACACGTACACCTCATATCATGATTTCTTGTTGGATCATCTCTCATGAGCCATCATTTTATATACCTTTCTCTTTCTTCAGATACTTATACCATGATGAATATACCTTCTTAAGAAAAAACAGAAAAAAGAATTCCTTGGCCTTCTAACAAGTTACTTTCTCTTTCCGATACTTATTCTTATTAATCTGAATAAGAAAGATACTACCGAATCTACTGAAGACGCCTTACCTGCATGGGTGTGATGATGAGATCTTCGTGTTGCGATTTTTATCTGACTCACTCTCGGAGGCATTCATGGGGTTGCGGCATTTGCTTTTGCATATATTATATGAAGCATTGTTTGAGTTATTCTTATGATTAAGAAAATAGGCAAATGAGCTACCTCGCCATCTTCTGAGATTCAATTCTGACCGTTTCTTTGAATCTGATGGCTCCTGAGCTTATTCTTTCATGAAGATATATTATCATATGTAACTAAATAATATATCTGTCAATATAAATCACTCGACTTCTTCACAAAAAGAAATAATATTCTCATACTCTATACTCAATAATAAATACACATTATGCATGATGAAGAAAAAATAAAGGCGCTTCGCGACCTCATACATTCGGCACAATGATCAATTAATTCAGCCAAAAAACTCCTCAATTCTCTCATCTGAGAAGAGGGTGATGATATGGATGAACCTATGGATGCCTCAACTGGATCTAGTTACTCTCAATGAGATCTCACCATTGTCGAGTGAGTATTCACCGGAGAATCCATGCTTGGTCCAGACGGAAATACCTATCCAGTTCCACAGAACTATGCTTCAAAATCGCTTCTGGTCCAATGAAGCAAGCTCAAAGCAATTATTGAGCCAACTGGTCGAATCAAATACAAGATTATTGGAGAAATTCCATTTGAGACAAAAGTAGGAATTATCACAAAAAACGGGGATAAGTTCCAGATCAATACAGATGAGAAAAGTTATAATGTACTTATGGCTGCAATAACGTTCCATAAATGCGAAATTGGCGATATCGTAAGCATTCGTGTCCCAGAATGAAAAAATGCTACCTACGCTGTCATCGAAGCAATTATCCCAAAAAACTAGATTCAACTAATCATTCTTATGTACACAAACTCTCGCAGAGCCCACCAATCTCAATCATCTCTTTCTTGGACATGGATTATTGCTGTATGAATTGTTGCATGACTTCTCCTCCTTAAGTGGCTTTTTTGATCCTCATGAGGACCAGCAAATGCTTCCTGATATCTTCTTGTTACTCCATCATGAAATCCAGATACCGTAGCTATTACCATGAGTAATAATAGCAAAATACGAATTGATGGTCCAGAGAAACTCTTTGCATCAGATAAATCAGTCTCCGTAGAATCTGGTGGTATGGCGCGAGCCGAGAATGATCAAATGAGTATTGATATCGACGGAAATACCGAAGTTCGATATACATCAACTTCTCCAACAGAAAATGCTATCAGTATAACCAAATGACGGGCCTGGGTTTCATCAAAAACCTCTCCAATAGTTACCCAATTAAAAAACTTTTCTGTCCGAATTCAGGCAGGAGATATCGTCTTTGTGGAACAAAACAATGCATACAGTATAGCCTACTCGATAAAATGACTCTCTCTCATATCGACCTCTCGAGGAACCCATACTCTTGAACCAGGAAACCGCATAATGATAGGTGCATCAGATCTTGTGAGTGCTGATCCTCTCTCCTCTCTTGCTGGACCAATTGACGAGAATATTATGCAGAATCCTATCTTTATCAGAAATAATGGACTCGATTTTCTCAATCAACTCAACAAAATCCCTCAGAATGGTATGACTTCTTCCTGAAGTGGAAACCAGCCATGAGAATGAACTGGATCACTCAACTCAAACAAATGACAGTACGTTGTGATTAATGACCCTCTTGATGGCTCTATTGCCAGAGGAACAACCATCTCTGTTATGGGGAAAATTCTTTCAAGAGAAGTAAAACGAATTACCCTAAACGACAAGGATGCTTCCATAAGTCCAGTAAATGAAAGCTTTATTTTTCAATGACTCCCTGTTGAGAAGGATATTACAAATATTGTTTACAAGGCATATGATGCAAACAATAGCCTTCTTGAGAAATGAGTTACCGTGGTCTTTGGTCAAAAATGAGCAAAAAACTCAGGGGTGACCCTTGTGCCAAATAATTTCCCTCTCTCAAATAAAGATTTTAAGATTACTTTCCCAACAGAGAACCCATATAAAACAACCGACTCTCTCGTAAAAGTTCAGTGATCCGTTCCAAAAGATACGGTAGCATATATCGTAGTAAATGATTATAGGCTTCAGAAATTTATCCCGAACTCCACTGTTTGGTACTATTATGCGAATACCGATACCAAGAGTATGGTGGATGGCATCAATCTCTATACCATAAAATTCTACGGAGCCGATGACTCCCTACTCTATTCACAGCTCTTTACTATCGTAAAAGAATCAAAAAATGCTTCAATTTCTGGCGAAATCATCCGATAAATCACTCCATAACAAAAAACGAGGCACAACCATGATTGAGTTAATGGTTATGATGGCAATGATGTGAATTGGTATTTCATCAATGCTCTGAGTTATTTGATCAGGAGTTGATTTTGCAAAAAGTACCGAAGATAATATCAAGGCCATTAATCTTGCCCGAGAATGAATTGAATGAATGACCAATTTACGTGATACAAACTGGTTACGTTTTTCTAGTGACAAAAGAAATTGCTGGAAATCCCTCAATTACAATGGTAGCTGTATCGGGGATAATTCTTTTGCTGGCTTCATCAACACCGGATCATATATTCTCTATCTCTCTAATTGAGTTTGGTTTCTGAGTGGAGCTACAGCATTTCCATCATTCAGCTGGGGAACTGATTGGTCAACGTATAAGTCCATCTATCAAGTTTGGATTGATACCGATGGTTACTTTAGTCAGACCGGAAGTATTCCAGGAAATATATGTAATTCAGGGCTTCAGGTCAATTGTCGTACTATATTTACAAGAGAGATTCAGATAAGTGTCCCTTGAACAAGTACTGGAACTATCAGCGTGGTAAGTATCGTACGATTCTTCTGAAAACGATCACAAGAGGTACGATTAGAAACAACTCTGACCAACTGGAAATCCAAGTTCTAGAAACTCGTCCCCCCACAATAAGGTTGACAAAATATACTTGTCAACCTTATTAATATTTGCATTCATACAAAAATTATGATACAGTTTACGTGCCCCAACAAAAACACATCATACAAATATTTATGTTTTCTAGGAATACTGCATCGTGGACCCAATATGCCATACTTTCTGTATGGATATGTAATTGTGTTCTAGGAGCGGCTATTGCCATCAGAGAATCTTGGATTCCCTATATGGATGCTGGCTCAGATGCCTATACCAGAGTCCGTTCGGACCCATTCGATGGTACAACCATGCCAATATCATACATTCCAAATTGGACGAAAACGGAATACCAAAATAAAGCCTTGCGTTTTGAAGAGATTCCAATTTCAGACTATATTGCCACCCCGCTCTATGATGCGCTATCGCTTGCGAACACTCAAATCAACACCAAAACTTCCCAAATCATACACTACACATATATCACTCCATATATGGGAAGTTACCGCCTCAACTACAAAGAAAATGACGGAAGTCACCTTGGCGTGGATATTCGAGCTCCAATCGGAACTCCTGTTCTCTCAATTGCCAATTGAGTCATTGTCCGAACCACTGAGGCTGACGCGACTGGAAATAAGTTTGTGGTAATACGTCATGATAATGTCCCTTACAACGGAAAAAATACCACCCTTTACTCTGGATATCTCCATCTCTCACAGATTAATGTCACCGAATGAACCAAAGTGAGAAAATGAGATATGATTGGACGCGTTGGTATGACTGGAATTGCAACCACCCCCCATCTCCACATTCAGATTGACACCCCAGATGCACCATTTCATCCATATTGGCCATTTAATTACAGCGACTCTTCAAAGGCAGGATTATCCTTTTATCAATCGGTCAATTCGGGCCTCGGGAGAGAAAGTGCAGAAAAGTACAGTATTCACCCAATGTCCTTTATTAATACCTTTTTAGGAGGTATAGAATCAGTAAAAGTAACCGCACCTCCTCAGATAAATCAGTCAATCTGAGGTACCATAATTGAGGATACTGCTGGACAAGATGAGCGAAAAGCACTTCTTGGATCAGAATACTCACAACAAATTATCACCTGTCAGAAAAATAGATTCTCTGATGTTTCAGAGAATAGCCCCTTAGGAAAACTTCTCTATCCGCTTGTTGATAGCAAATGTCTATTTCAGGAAGATGGTCAGTTTGAAAGTAAAAAAACTTTAACAAAATGAGAAGCACTCATACTTATTATGAGTTACTATAATATCCAACCAGTAAGTGGAACCAGTCATTTTCTTGATATACCTATTGGTGATATTCTCCAGTGATATGCTCTTATTGCCTATAGAAGATGAATCCTGGATGGAAACTATGCGGAGCCAAACAAAATCATAACCAAGGAGGATTTTGCTGAGCTTATAGTAAAAGTGTCATGAACAGGACCGAATCCGAGCCAGATACGTATTTACAACGATGTGGATAGCATGAATCTTCGCTTTTCTGCAATTCAATCATTTGGATTTATGACAAAGGCTCGTGGAGGAAAATTTTCACCAAAAAGTATCCTTACGCGCGGTATTGCAGCACAAATGCTAGGAAATATCCACCAACAAACGAAATAAAGTAGATTTTTACATATTTCTTTATATAGTAGAGACAATTTAGTTATTGTCTCTTTTTTATTATAGTATGTCTCAACGAAAACTTCTCTTCTTTGTTATTAGCGTTATCGTTATTATAGGAATCTTTATTATCATCAATAAGATGAATAACGAAAATAAAAACAAGAATTCTGCCCCAAAAACCCTCACTCTATGGATTAACGAAGGAACCACGGAATCCTACAAAGGTATTATCGATGGATTCAAGGAGTATGCCCCAGACTATGCGAAGACCACTATTATTATCGAGAAAAAGACGCAGGATCCAGGACAATACAGAACGCTTCTTTTGAATACTATGGCAAATGATGGTGGGCCCGATATCTTTCAGGTACGACAAGGAGAAGACATTGTCCTCAAAAACCAAATAGAACCAATACCAACAGAAGTCATTCCAACTGAGGACTTTGAGAAAAAATATGAAGATATATTTCTCTCACTCCTCTATTCAACATGAGCCGAGAAGTCCATGAAAGAATATCTCCTGGGTGTTCCGCTTTGATATGAGACACTTGGAATCTATTACAACAAGTCACTCCTCAAGGAAGTTCCGAAAACTTGGAATGAGCTTGATACCCTCTATAATAATGGTATTGATGTAGGAATATTTCCGAGTAATCTTGGTCTTGGACCACGATATACTCCAAGTATCTCAGAAACATTAGCCCTTCTTCTTGGAAATAACAAAATAACTTCTTACAAGGATATGTCTGGGAATGATGGTGTGTTTTCATCGTACCTTTTTTATGGAACATCTCCGATTGGGTCAAAATCAGAGTTAACAGATAGTGCATACGAAAGTAAAACCACCCTAGCAGCAATGACTCCCACTATGGATACTGATAAAACCACTACTCTCGATATGTTTGTTCGTGGAGAGATAGGCCTTATATTTGGATTCCCGAGTGCTATTATGGATCTTGAGAAAGCATATAAGCGAGCTGGAGCAAAGGCAACCAGTAGCACTATACTAACCGATAGAATTCTACAAGACTCCGCATCATGAGATCGGAAAAACCTTGCCAGATTCTCATACTTTGCCATCTCAAAGAGCTCAAAGAATGGAATTGCTGCAGCAAAATTCCTAGAATACCTCATGACAGAAGATGCTGAACAGCGCTACCTCAAAGAATACCCATATATCATACCTGCCCAAAGAAGTTTCTATATCGCAGCAGAAAATACCAAGCTCTCAAAAGTATTTGGGTACGTCAAACTCGGTCCGTTTATTCCAAAATCAAATGAATCCTTATTCTTCTTTGATTATGGACTCAAGACAGAGTTCGATGCTTTTCTTGATAAATATATTGACAGAAATGGATATTGAGATATAAGTAATATATGATTTGCTCTTTCTCGTTCGATAGAATGTGCGGTAGCTCCATATATTGGTCGAGATATTCCAACAGATTGTGTGAGCAAGAATTAGGTAAAAATTGCTTTTTCTAATTTTTTGTGATACGATATAATCAACACTATTGTTTTATTATGAAAATTTCACGCTCCCTTATTCTCTTCTTTGGTATTTTCCTAGCATGAATAGGTTCAATATTTGCTGGATGTGACTGATGGTTTTCATTTAGTACCAACTGTGAAGTGAAGCCAGTATATTGCCAAAACGGAGAATGTTCCATTACAAGTTGAGTAGATGCCACTACTCAGGCTATATGAGGACAGATTTCAACCAAGCCAATCTCTCAATATGCTCAAGATATTATCACCTATCTGATTTCCTTTATTAGTCTTGTTGCTGTTATTTACATTATCTATGCTGGTTTTACTCTCATGATTGGTGCCGGCGATGAGGAAAAGATGAAGAAAACAAAAAATATCATCCTCTATGTAATACTTGGAGTTATTCTTATTTGGCTCTCTTTTGGAATAGTAAAGTGGGTAATCGCCCTCGTAAAGCCAGGCTCTGTTACGAGTATCGAGCACATAAAGACCTCTATCTGAAGAATATTCCTCCCGGAAACACGCGCTGCTTATAGCGAGAACTCATCCGATACATTCAAGGAATACCAATCTCATATCAAGGTTGCACTCGAAAATCTAGAAGCGGAACTCCGTGTTAATTGATCCGTTAGTGTAGCAAATCTCCAGAACATAAAATCTCTGGTACAGGCGTGATACGATCGCCTCCCTGACAACAGCGACTTCACAACAATCAATTCAACCGCTAAAAGAGCGGTTGATATGTATATTGACATAGCAATCGGAAATCCAAAATCAACCCAAAAAGTTGGAGATGCGATATCAAAAACGTCCGCCTTCATTACTGGTGTAAAAATCGGGCAAATCTCAGGAAATATCTCTGCAACACCGGGCGAGTGAAATGCCCCACTATCGGTATCATTTCTTGCTACGGATGTAATTGATCCCTCATGAACAACTCCCTGAACGAGTAACTATATATGGTGGATTCGAGAAAATGGATGAGTCCGGAGAGAGCTATGACGGTGACCGAGTCTCATGTACACATTCACTCAAGAATGAACATTCACCATTAATCTTGATGTCATATCATGAAGTCGTAATAGCAAAGGGAAAACTGACGTTCTCCCTCTTTCTATTTCTAAGAGTATAAGCGTCAAGCCAAAACTTGGAGAAATCATCCTCCTGGTTAATGGCGTGAATGTAAGCAATATTGATAGCATCAAGATTAATCCAACACTTGGAAAGATGGGAATTATTCTTGACGCGACCGCCTCTCGTGCTATTGGAAATGGTAATATCATAAAAACATTCTGGAAATTCGGAAACGGAAATGAAATGACATATGATGGGAAGCCTATTGTAGAAAGGCAAGTATATGGAAATCAAGGAACCTATCCCCTTGAACTCCAGATTGAAACCAATGATGGGAAAAAAGTAACAAAGAAACTCCAAATTATCGCAAGAGATCCTTCAGCAGTTATCCAGATGGAAGACGCTCCTGTGCACGTAGGTCAAGCAATACACGTTTCTGCTCTTTCATACTTCACTTCCACCAATAATACGAATGTTGAATATTCATGGCAGATTCAAGATGACAATAATCAAAAAGTGTTGAAGTCTGCGGCAGGAAAAACGCTTGATTATACGTTCTGAGCAATAGGAAAATATATCATTACTCTGAATGCTCGCAGTGCCAATGGAAACATTGATAGTGACTCTCGAACCATCGTGGTAGAATCAAGAGAACCCATAGTAAATCTCGAAACTCCAACACCTCTCAGCAAAGAAAGACCGAATACGATTGTTTTTAACGCTTCAAAGAGCTATGATCCTGATACAAAGTCAGATAACGGACTCATATATTCATGGAGCATTGATGATAAAAAAGTAGATCTCAGTAACCAAACCGAGAACGGAGCAAAATGAACTCTCACATTTCCAAGCATCTGAAATCACACCGTATCATTGACCGTATCCAATTCATATGGAAAAGTTGCAACCGTGACAAAGACGTTTACGATAGAATCTATTCTGTCAGTAGACATGCTTGCTACTCCGCAAGTGGCCCCTATTGAGACTCCTCTGACTTTTGTTGCCCGATCTGAGAGTGCTGACTTTTATGAATGGAACTTCTGAGACGGAACACCAACGATTAGCGGGGGTAGTAAGGTGGTACAACACTCATTTCAAAAAACTGGGAACTACACCATCACCCTAACCGTCAGCAGCAAACAATGAGGAAAAACAAACCAGACGCAAAAGAAGGTCTATATTACAGACGCAAATAATCCTTATTCGATTATTACTGTTAGCAACGGGAGTAATACCGCGTATGAAGATATTGAGGCATGTGGGTCATCAGGTGCAATTGTCATCACCCGATCCGAGCCAACATCACTGAATGCATCAAAATCCGTTAATGTTGATGGATCAACCAACAATCTTACGTATACGTGGAATTACTTTGGGAAAACAAAAACCGTTGCAACCATATCTGAGAAATTCTGAGAACTTTGATGCTTCCCAATAAAACTCACCGTTCGAAGCAATAAAAATGGGTCAACACACACCTCTACCCAAATGGTGTTTCTCAAGAATCAGCCACCAGAACTTACGAGTATATCAACCAATGTTGATACCACAAAAAAAGATAGCCAGAAACTTCTTGTGAAAGTGAGTGCCAATGGCGCCATTGATCCAGATGGTGTCATTACATCATATATATGGTATTATACCACTGAATCTGACAAGGAACCGCAAAATATTCAGATTACACAAAAACCAGAAATTACTTTTGTTCTTCCAAATATTACAGAAAAATACTTTTTCTGAGTTATCCTAGAGGACAATGATGGTGCTCGCACCAACAGTACCAACAATTCCAATGAACAAGTCCCACTTATTGTCTCCAATCAGAATGGGAATATTTATCTTCCACTTATAACCCTATCTACAGCAAAAACTACGATAACTACTGGAGAAAATATCCAATTCGCAGTAACTGCAAAGACTATTGTAGGATCAGATATTACTGCCAAGTCAGAGTATGCATGGGATTTTGATGGGGATTGAAAAATTGATCAGAAGACCACATCAGCAAACGTCGATTATCGGTATGAAAAGTCATGAAATTATACCATGAAAGTTCGAGTTACCTATAATGGTGTATCGAATACCAAATATCAAACCATCTACGTAAAAAATGAACTCAAGGCATCTGCTCAGTGATTCCGGCTCCCAAATGGTAGCTACTATTTCCTCAATTCAAGTGAATGAAGTTACGATAAGGCTCTCTGGAAATATACCTGAGGAAATCTTGAGTCGCTCTATTCTGTTACTATGGAGCCAAATACTCCGATAAATAATGATATAATTGGAACGCTCACGGTATCAAATGGCAATGCTGATATAAGCACTGCCAATATTCTCGCTTCAACTATTGAAACTATCAATAACTCTGGAACGGATGTTGTCTATCAAACGTCTCCAAAAGCAGTAAACGATACGATTCATCTAAAGAGTTCCGTTGACAAGATTCTCCTATCAATGCTTGGAAATAAGCCAACTATTACCCGATTTGCCGTCGATACAAATACCTTGATTGATAGTGATCTTGATGGAAAGTGAGATAACGATAGTGATAACAAAGATCTTCCATCATTCCAAGATGGAACGGTATTCTCTATTACTGACCTCAACATCAATCGCGGAAGAGAGCAAAATATCAAAATCACTCTCTACCAAGGAAATACTCCAGTGAGCTCAAAGACTCTTCGGGTAATTTTTGACTTTATTCCAGAATCATCATCTGGATCATGAGAGAACCTTATGGGAATAAGCTCAGGAAGTATGAATGCATTTGACCGAGCAAAACTTGATGAACTTGCTTCATTGATTCGTTCAATTGATGATACCAATCGTCTTATTCTGATGAAATCATACAATTCTCTCGTTGAGAACTGGGATGATACTTTTACCAAATCACGAACCCTTATTGAGATACAGTCTCTCGTTGATGAGAGCCCAATTCCTGCAGATAAAAAAGCTGCCATCAGTACCACTATTAACGATCTTCTCAGTGGAGAATCACAATCAACTGATGATATCACACTTGCGGCAAAACTCATTGCTGGACTAATATCAAAAAGTCAGAATGCAGCGATTCTTACTGAAAAACTTTCTGCCATAGAATCACATCCTCAATCATTCGAAGAAAATGTCATTCTCGCGAAAGAGATATTTGAAATAATTCAGAAAGACTCTTCTATTGATGATGATACAAAAAAATATATATATAATCAACTTGGAGTCATCAAGAACGGATGAGGTCAAAATATGGATCAAGAGTCGGTTCAAGCCCCTGATAAATCAGGATTTCTATCAGGAATATTAGGTTTTATCGGTGGCGTGGTCAAAGTATTTTTTATCATTGTCGGACTTGTTGTATTCGTTATCCTCTTGGGATATATTTTCTACAGAATATCGAGAAAGAGCGATAATATAGGATTTCAAGATTTCTTGATTGACTCAGTATTTCACGTAGGAAAATGATCACAAAAAACAGAGTCTGCTATTAGCACCACCCAACAAACGGACTCAAAAAAACCCAATGAACCAATTCGGCAAGAAGTACGACCAGCTATTGCCATGAAATCAGAAACTGAATCCATAGCAACAGAAGTATCTTCTGATCCTCATCCAGTAGTGGATCCGATGACAGTACTTGAACTCAATAAGTCCACTCATTCAGCCCCTCCTCCTGTACCAAGCATCCCTGTAAGTTCAGCCGAAAGTCTTATAATCAGTGAGCCTGTATCAGTAAAATGAGAACTAAAGAATATCACCATTGAGTCCCCGGTTTCATGAACTGATACGATTGCCGTCACGAATTCATGAGAACCTCAAAAAGAGGAGACACCAGAGGAGACGCCAACAGAAGACACCAATATTCCAGATTGGCTCAAAATGCCTGAAGAGGTAACAGGAGAAAAAGTAGTACCTCAAGAAAAAGAAGCACCAGCACCAGATACTAGCGAGTCATTCATACCCGCCTCAGATGTTCCAGATTGGCTCAAATTGCCCGAAGAACCTGCAGAAGAGAAAGAAGCATCCAATGACGCCCCAGCAACTCAAGAACCAGAAAAAGCATCATTTCTCGAAGAAAAACAATCCCCCCCTGAAGCAATCCCTGATTGGCTCGTTGCATCAGTACAGCCAGAAGAATCAGCCGTTCCTACCATTGTAGAAACCAAGCCTGATGCTGCTACTGACATAGAGCTTCCTACCATCGTAGAAACTACGTCTGATACCGCCACAGATACAGAGGTTGCTCCCGTGAAAAAGAAGCGAACAAAAAAATCAGAAGAACCGAAAAGCTCCACGAGCTCACCATCAAGTGCGGATAATATTCCAGATTGGCTCAAATAACAAGAAAAAAGATAGAAATCGTTTTCTATCTTTTTTCTTGTCAAGAAGAAAGTTCGTTTGACGTCATCATTGGTTTTCATATACTTGCATAAATATTTAACCACCTCTGAAATATGAGTAAAGAATCTGAAAATCCTATCAATGAGCCTGTACCAACAGGGAAAGAATCTGAAAATCCTATCAATGAGCCTGTACCAGCAGGAAACGATGTGCCACCCCCTACTCCTCCGTCATTTCTGGAAGGAGTGATTGCTGCTACAGAAAAAGAGAATTCAACTGGAAATGGTTCCAACATGGGAAAGTGAGCAGGTCAGCAAGACAAAAAAGATCCGCCAAATATTCAGAAAATCAGAGAACCCCTCTCAACAACAACCGTACTCAAGATGATTGGGGCTATTATTGCGGTTTCAATTATTTTCTTTGGTAGCTTCCTTGCGTATATTGTATTTAACCCCGAACAAGCCTATTTCTTTGTGAATATCTTCGGTATTAATCCGACCGATATTGCTATCATTCTCAAGAGACTTATTAATATTAGTTTCGGGACAATTATTTTTATTAGTTCGATTATTTGGATAATTACCTTATTTCAGGCAATATGGACTCCAAAGGAATTAAAAAGAAAGAGGATTCTTGGTTGGATGACAGCACTCTTGGTTGGGATTATCCTCTTTGGGATACTCACTTTCTGGGCATATCTTTTCTCAAAACTCTCCAAAATTGACTTTACCAATCTGTCTGGAACGGTGCTTATCCATGATAACGACCTCTATAATAACCCCTCTACACGTAATCTCTCGAAGCTCAATGCCACTACCAATATTATTGGTCCTATTACCCTGAAATTTACTATCTCAGAAAATGCTCGTCAGATACAGCTCAGCAAGTCCGTAAAAATCACGCGATACTCTATCGACTTCAATGGAGCAAGGTGTAACGATGGGTGATCAACTGTTTCGTGAGTTGACCCTATCAATGAAGTGAGTATTGTCTGTACCTTTGATACCGTAAAAAACTATAACATAAGCTGAGTCTATACGGTAACGGATGTCCTATGAAAAACCCTCTCTATTCCAATGGAGATACCTCCTATAGAGATACGATGACTCGTAACTATCACGGAGCAAAAAAACAAGGATAATCGATCAATTGTTACTATTGATGCAAGTAAGCTCAGAACCTTATGAAATCCCCGTTGGGAATATGAAAGCAATGGAAAAGTTATAAATGAGAATTCAATTACCGAGGAACCAACGGATGTTCCAATCATTGTCTATTTTTCCCTCTTTTGAAATGGGATAGACCGAATCTTTGCCATCCAGACAACGAAGGATCCATGAATATGAGGAGAGATTTTCGTTTCCCAAGATGAAGTCAACCCTCTGACTTATAGATTTCAGGTAACAAACCTCGGAATAAACACTTCCTTTATCACTCGGATTGAATGGTGAATTGATGATGGATCAATTATATGTAGAGATAGTGCTGATATTTGTGAGTATACGTTTAGCTCGTATGGAAAGAGAAAGGTAATAGCAAAAGTTGTGAATGCAAACTGAGATATTTTTCCTCTGGAGAAAGAAATTGTGATTGAAGAACCTCTCACTCTTTTGAGACGCGCCCTAGTAACCAATACCAAAGGCAAGCTCCTCAATCCCCAAAACACCTATGATGTAAACCTTAAGAGCTATGTTATCCAAGATGTCCTTCCTCCAGAAGAAATCACCTTCGATGCAAGAGATATCGTCGTAGAAAACCCATGATATCGTCTCTCTGAAGTAATATGGAGGATTGATGATGGAAAAACCATCGAAGAAAAAAGATGAGAACGTGTAAAGTTTATCGTGGCTAATACCCTCCGATACAATGTTAAGGCAACATATACATTCTCCAAGAATCTCATCACAGGAAATGAAATCAAGGAAGGTCATGATTCTATCATTATCGATGTTGAAAGAAAAGACCTCATTCCTCGGATTAAGATTATCTCAACCTCGGATTACGTTCCAGCACGAATCACGGTTGATGGATCAGAATCAAAGAGCGAAAATGGAGAAATTATCAAATTCATCTACAACTTCGGTGATGGAAAACCTGACGCTACTGGTGATGCTATACAGGAATACGGTTATACTACTCCAGGAAACAAGGAAATAACCCTTACCATCATCGATAACTTTGGAAACAAAGCAACCGCAAAGAGCGTAGTTATTCTCAAGGAAACTCCAAAAACGATTGATTTTGTATCGAGTATGACTGAGGCGACGCCTGGAAGTACCGTTGACTTCATAGCAAAAGTGAATGGTCAAATTGATGACTATGTATGGACATTTTGAGATAATACTCCTTCCCTCCGGGGAGATACGGTCTCACATGTATTTCAGAAAACTGGAGTCTATACCGTCACACTCACTATCACCTATGCCGATGGTACGAGAAAATCTACCATGAAAGAATTCTCAGTCATTGCGTGAGAATAGAAGAAGTACATCTCAACTAAAAACCCCTGGACAGAAATATTCAGGGGTTTTTTATGGTTTTATGTATGTTTTGGGTGAACAAATGTTCCGATGAGTTCATCCGTACCAATGAGATGAATATCCTCGATTCTACAGACAAATATTGGCATATTCTCATCATGAGCGAGTGCGATAGCCGCCTGATCCATCACTCGAAGATTCTTGTGAAGTGCCTCTTCAAGAGAGAGTATATCATAGCGAACAGCATCAGTATGCTTTTTTGGGTCTTTATCGTAGATTCCATCCACCTTTGTTGCCTTGACCACAGCATCACACTGGAGCTCGAGTGCACGGAGTACCGCGGTAGAATCCGTCGAGAAGAATGGATTCCCTGTTCCTCATACCGATACTACCACTCTCCCCTTCTCCAGGTGTCGGAGAGCCCGACGAGTAATAAAATCCTCAGCCACCTTGTGGGCGGATATCGCCGACATCACGCGAACATCCAATCACTCAGCTTCAATCGCTTCCCCGATGGCAATCCCATTGATAATAGTAGCAAGCATTCCCATATTATCTCCCGTCGCACGATCAAATCCTCCTCGCTCGAGCTCAACTCCGCGGAAGATATTTCCTCATCCAATAACAACTGCCACTTCAAGATGCGTCTCTCGAACGAGATATACTATCTTTTTAGCAAGGAATGAGAGAAAATTTGGGTCAATTCCGTATCCTTGAGATCATTGGAGAGCTTCTCATGAGAGCTTGAGGAGGATACGCTTGGGAGTATGAAATTTTTTCATAAAAAAGAAGGAAAATAAATCGCCTAAGCTAGGCGATTAAAAAATACAAAAACAAAGGCAAAAGCAAGGACGAGGACAAAGAGGATGGCCAATGAAATAATCATTGTATTCCGCTTGGAAATCTCCCCCTCAAGGTGCTCCACCTTGTCTGTGAGAACCTGGGTGTCTTGATTCCCCTTGCTCTTGGCACTTTCGAGGAGAAAAGTGGCATTTTTGTAGTCGATGAGAGAAACAGAATTTTTGAGTTCTGACTCACTTTTCCCAAGACGATAGGCTAGGTCCTGGATAACTGCATCTTTTTTTGCGATGAGCTCCTGCGCCTCTGTATAAATACGGGTAAACTCTGCCATAAGAGCCGTCTCTGATGGCTGTGAAGCAGGATGAACAATTTCATGGGTCATGGGTGATTCTTGGTGAGTGACAACTTCATAATTCTCCTTTGCTCGGGCAGTATCGAGAAGACGGATTGTCTCAACATCTTCCTCTTCGAGGAACATCTTCTTACCGATACGACGAGTATGGATACGTCCCGCCTGGATATGTCGATCTATCGTACGCGATGATACTCCGAGCCTCCGTGCGGCTCACTCTCTATCGAGATTGAATGCCATAAATACAAAATACGCCTAAGAAATACTAGAGGCGCATTGTATGGAAAATGAGCAGGAAAGCAAATCTCCTACACAAAAATCTTGCCTATCGTACAATACGTCATCCAGTCTATCTCATGTATCTGATTCTACAAAAAATATGAAGAACAACCACTCAAGCAACAAGGGAGTGACAAAAAACTCAGTACGTATACTGAGTTTTTTGTTGATTATTTTCCTTGGGTCAGGGCATCGAGTTTCTCGGAGATAGCATCAATCCTTTCTTGTTGGAGTCTGAGATTCTCACGGAGATCCTTGTTTTCTTGTTCGAGTTGCTGTAATTTTACAGAGTGCTCTGTACTCATCTTGGCAAGCTCTTGTACACCTTTGGTAAGGATAGCAATAAAGTCATTGTATCGGAGCTCGAGGTATCCAGCATCCGTCTTGGTGAGGAATCCTTGAGTCTTGTCCCCGATGCTTGCGAGCGTCTGTTCTACATCTTGAGCGATGAATCCATATTCTCGGTGTGCCCCTGTCATATCATCTGCCTTGCGGAGGTAGGAGACTGGTCGGAGACTGTTGATAAAATCAAGTCCATACTGAGAATCTACTATATCCGTCTTCCAACGCTTGTCAGATGTCACCGTCCATGCCACCTGAACTCAGGCATAGGTAACAGCTCCATTACCGAGACGAATCTGGTTGCTAGC
>JAYRRZ010000014.1:0-36836 GCA_041909865.1 Candidatus Altimarinota bacterium
CACTGCCTGTCATGCAGGAGCTGATCAGAATGTTTTGAGGACGGTTTTTACGAGAGTATTAAATGGAGTACATTCTTGTGTTCCAAAAGTGGAACCAGCCGTGGTATCAAAACCAGTGATAACGGTGTTAGTACCACAAGAGGCAGCATCTCGTATCATATTCTGGAAGTAGTCACCGAATATTCCATCAGTACCAGCAGCTTGTACTGCAAGAGAACCGAGAGAAGCAGTGAGGACAATTCCATAGAGGAAATATCTGAGATTTGAGGAGAACATAGTAAGATAATAATGGATAATGGAAACAGTATATCATATATGAAGGATTTCTGTCAAATAATTGAAGTTTTGTGAGAGGGATTGCTTTTCTCGGATTTCATAGTACACTCAGAAATAGGCACCAATCAATCCACCATCACTCCATCTTGTTATCACGTATCAAACAGGTCTCGAATCACTCGTAAATGGAATGGAATGGCTCGGATGGTAGATCCAAATATTGCAGAATAAAAATGACAGTGAAGCAATAATGGCTTCTTTTCTTGTGTGTGCTCTCTTTTCTCCTGTTCTATCTAATCGTTCTTTTCTATCCATTATGCGCATCATCTCTTGGAACGTCAATGGCATCCGCGCCGTAGAGAAAAAATGAGAACTCCAACAACTCATCGATACCTACTCGCCAGATATCCTCTTCATGCAAGAAATCAAATGAAGTCCTGATAAGTTTGGACTCCTCCTCAATAATCCAGATGGATATGAGGCATTCTACAATCCCGCCGAAAAGGCATGATATGCTGGAACGGGGATATGGATTGCTCATCATCTCCGCAAGTATGTCAATGAAATCCAGACTGGATTTGCCTGAGATCCCACTGCGAACGAGGGACGAGTAGTTCATCTCGAACTCCAACTTCCTGTTACTCCTATTACAAAGGGGGATAAGAGTGGTACTCTATCTGAATCCAACTTACCAATTCAACAACCTACCCATTCGCCTATTCTCGATATCTTCGGAGTCTATTTTCCAAATGGAGGAAAATCAGAGCAGGCTTGGCAAGACAAGCTCGTATTCTATACAGAGTTCGCGAAGCGGATGGATGAACTCCGTGCGATGGGACACTTTGTCCTTTGGGGTGGTGACCTCAACTGTGCTCATCACGAGATAGACCTCGCGCGACCGCGGGAAAATGATGGAAAAATCTGATTCCACCCCCTTGAACGTGCTTGGCTCGATAATCGAGTCAACGATGGATGGCATGATATTTGGAGAGTGAAGAATCCTGACACTCCCGGAGTCTACTCATGGTGGGATGTTATCACTCGATCTCGCGAACGCAATGTTGGCTGGCGTATCGATGCGTGGTGGGGAGAGTCAAAAGCTCTCGAAAAGGTAATCAACATAACCTATCTCACCGAACAATATGGTTCCGATCATTGTCCGATACTGGTGGAGGTTGAGCCCTAGATTCGAGTTCAAGTAATCAAATTCATGAATATTCTCTCGAACGAGAAACAAGGAATTAACTCTTACTCTATTTATGTCTGCAAAAATCTACTACCAAGGAGAACCTGGAGCCTACTCCCATATCGTTGGTAATCACTATGCCAAGCAACTTAACACAGATTGAGATACTCTTCCTTGAGAGTCGTGTACCAAGCCTCATACATAAGGACGAATTCATTGTTCCTAAAATATCATAAAATCCCCGATTTCGGGGATTTTATGATATGATTGACTACTTACACTCTGGAAATTCTTCATTCCAAAGGGCATCAGCTGTCAGAGATGTATCTGGCATAATGTTATTTCTCTGCGAGCTATTTTGACATCCGCCATCCCCATACCAGGAACCCCAATCAAATCCCCCTCCTTGTCCTCCACGGTAGTAGACTCGGTTATTTTCCATAAGATTATTGTAACATGCTCATTGAGCAGATGAATAATCATTGATATAGAGTCCAACGGTACAGTTTGAACAATTTCCGTAGATTTTATTGTTTGCTGCATAGTTATCATGTCCTCCAGCGATAGCGACACCATATCCTCCAGCATTGATAATATTGTTCTTTATGACACGAATATATGATCCCGCTCCATCACCAAGGATAATCCCACCATTTGAGTCAGATGGACCAAATCCTTTGATCTTATTATAAGCAATTAGAATAGGATTATCTGCTGTTCCTTTTGATTCCCACATATTAACATGATCCTCTGTCCAAGCAACACCAGGAATCTGGTCACTTACATTACAAGTAATCTTTGAACCAGCTCCCACACCGATATATTGAGTCATCTGTCATCCAATACGAGAAATAAGGGATCTATCTTTTGTACCATGAACATTTTTGACATAGTTATGATCAAAAATTACATTTGTTCCACCATTTGCCACAAATCCTGAAGTGGCATTTTCGATATGATTATATCGGATAGATACATTTGAGGTATCCGATGTTTCAACTCCATTTCCATCAAATGTAGCTTCATTATTTGAGGTATTCCACTCCGTGACATCAGTTATCGTATTCTGAGTAATCTCGATGCTTGATCCTCCTTGAACTTTGATTCCTGTTTTACATGGGCCAATTTTACTTTTTGTGATTTTGATATTTGAAGAATTGTTTATTGTGATACACGGGCCATTTGGATTTGAGATACGGAGGTTTGTGTAGGTTTTTCCTGAAACATTATTGAGTATGAGCGGGGATGAATTAGTAAGTATCTCATTACTTGGAACTCAGATACTACTCAATGATGACGAGGGTGTATTTGAAGTTGACGGTGTATATGGTGTATTTGTAGTGATGCCACCATTTGTATTGTTTGTTGTTGGTGTTGATGGAGTTGTGGTAGTTGTTGGTGGAGTTGTTGCGGTACTCGTAGTATTATTATAGCTTGAAGTTGTAGCAACAGATCGAAATGTTATTGACTTGATATTTGCGATACCATATGTTCCTTTCATCACAAGATAGATATTGTGTGTTCCTTGTGGAATAACGACAGCTCCTTTTTGTTCACTATAAGTTCCCCATCCTCCGGTCGATACGGTTTTCATTTCTCCTACTTTTGTTCCTGTCGGACTTCCGAGACGGATCTCGATTATCTGTCCTGCGTATTCTGCTGGAACTCCGAGAAGGATTCCTACTTCTTTTGCATCACTCGCAAAAGAGATGTTTTTATATGCAAGCCAGTCACCATTGTCGAGATAGCTCGCGACCCCATCTCATACTTGAGCTCCTTGCTGTTCAGATACGCTGCCTCCAGAGATGCTCACAAGAGTTGGTGGTGGAATTGTTGCTACTGGTGTACTTGAAGTGGAAGTACTAGTAGTACTCGTTCTCCGGAAAAGCTGTAGCGTTTGTATCTTGGCAAGTCCACCTGTTCCATAACCAACAAGGTAGAGATCATGGACTCCAGATACAGATTGAATATACGCTTCCTGTAATCCAAAGTTCCCACTCGTACTTGTGGGCTTGAGACGGAGAGTTCCAATCCTTTTTCACTGAACACCATCGATACGGATATAAATCGACTGATTTCCATTTGTAGGGACAGATACGTTGACACGGAGACGATTTGAGATGCCACTTCAGAAATCGACCGATGAATACTTCACCCAGTCACCATGATTAATATCATATATTGCTTCACTAACATCATCTCCCTTTACTCCTGACTGTTGGCTATAATCTATTGCTTTGATTGCTGTCCCAGTCTCAACGATTGCTGCATGAAGAGTATACCCAATCGCGAGAAGAGAGAGGATTCAAAATACTGATAGTGTTTGTCTTAATGTCACCTTCTGGAATCCAGAATTGGAAAATGGGGTATTATAATTACCCAGGAAATTTCGTACCATAGAAAAGCAGAGTAAAGAATAAACCTACTACATGCTTGTACCTAATATTTCTGAACGCTCACATCATAGTATATTTGCTTATTCTGTCAAAATAATCACACTTGATAAAATTTGAATATTTGGTATGGTTGTCACATATGATGAGTTTCTATCGCCCAAGAAAATTGGGAAAGAATACCAATCCAAAGTATGTTCCATTTATTTTCCAACCACTCCTTCATCAACTATTTCTCTCACCATTGAATCATGAACACTCAAAAACCAAGATTCCTCGATAAACAGCTCATTAGGAATCTCACCTCCCACTTCCCCACTCCTATCTACGTCTACTCCGAAGATATTCTCCGGACCCAAGCTGAACAAGTTCAGGATTTTCCATGCGCCTTCGGATTCACGCCAAGATACGCCATGAAGGCGAATTCAAATCGGACTATTCTCCGGATATTCCGTGAGATGGGAATAGGGATTGATGCCTCGAGCGAGCACGAAGTCTTCCGAGCAATGCGAGCAGGATTTACACCACAAGAAATCCAACTCACGGGACAAGAACTCCCAAAACGACTCAAAGAAATCGTCGAGATGGGAGTAGAGTTCAATGCGACGAGTCTCCATCAACTCACAGAATACGGGAAACTCTTTCCTGAAACTCATGCCTCTATCCGAGTAAATCCAGGACTTGGTTCTGGAGGAACCAAACGAACCAATGTTGGTTGACCTGCATCAAGCTTTGGGATCTGGCACGAGTATCTGGATGTGGCAAAACGTATTGCGAAAGAATACCATCTCACCATCACCAAGCTCCACACACATATAGGTTCTGGCGCAGACCCAGAAATCTGGAACAAAGTTGCAAGCATGGTTCTCGATATCGTTCGAAAACTGCCCGATGTTACCACCGTGAGTCTCGGTGGCGGATTCAAGGTGGCTCGTATACCAGAAGAAAAGGAAGCAAATATGCACGAGATTGGACTCCATGTGAAGGCACTTTTTGAGGAATTCGCAGAGGAAACTGGACGCAAGCTCCATCTCGAGATCGAACCTGGAACATTTCTCGTTGCCAATGCCTGAAATGTAGTAACTACAATCCAAGATATCGTTGATACTGGATCAGAAGGGTACTATTTTCTCAAAGTTGACTCTGGTATGACTGAACTCCTCCGTCCATCCATCTATGGTGCCCAACACCCGATCCACGTGATTCCAATG
Source organism: Candidatus Altimarinota bacterium (assembly GCA_041909865.1). Classification (GTDB taxonomy): domain Bacteria; phylum Patescibacteriota; class Gracilibacteria; order BD1-5; family UBA2023; genus JABFSX01. Next base: position 5,067 of record JAYRRZ010000014.1, read on the forward strand.
AATCGAGAAGAAACAGAAATGCAAGACGCCATTGTCGTCGGTCACAATTGTGAAAGTGGAGATATCTTCACTCCAGCGCCAGGAGATCCTGAGACTCTCAATCCACGCACTCTCACAAAAGCAGAAATCGGAGATATCCTCATTATCGAGTGAGCTTGAGCCTACGGGGCCGCTATGAGCACACACGGATATAATAGTTTCCCTGAAGCAGGAGAAGTCCTTCTTCGAAGCGACGGAACTCTCCTTGAAATCCGTGGTCGAGCAAAAGAAGAGGAAGTGTGGAGAAATGAGAGTGATGTGAGCCTATAACTTCCCTCTCTCATTGAGTGATTTTTCACAAACCAAAACCCCTTCGATTGTCGAGAGGGTTGGTTGAATAGATATTTTCTCCATGTTCTCATAAGTATTGGGCATTAATCCTTATTTCCAGAATTTTCCCAACAAACCAGAAGAGATTTCAAAAAAGCACTACCGAATATATGGTAGCGCTACGGAGAATCGAACTCCGGTTTAAGGAATGAGAATCCTTCGTCCTAACCACTAGACGATAGCGCCGTAGTGGTAGTGCCTTTTTGGATTTTAGTTTTCTGAGTTTCTGGTATCTAATCTACCAACAAACCAATCTACTAACCTACTATTTATTGATATCAGTTGTGATACCGATAGAGCGAGCTGAACCAGCAATAATAGACATAGCATGTTCGAGGTCATTCGCGTTGAGATCTGGCATCTTTGCTTCAGCAATTGTCTGAAGTTGTGCCATAGTGAGATGACCTACCTTGGTCTTGTGAGATTCCTTGGAACCACTTGCGAGCTTGAGAGCATCCTTGATAAGCCAAGTTGCAGGAGGCTGCTTGGTGTAGAAGTCAAATGTTCGATCTTCGTAAATATTAATCACGGTAGGAAGAACCTTCCCCATGTGATCTTTGGTTTTGTCATTGAATTGCTTACAGAATTCAGCAATCTGGATACCGGTAGGCCCGAGGGCAGTACCGACTGGAGGTGCTGGGTTTGCTTGTCCAGCCTTGAGTTGCAATTTTACAACTCGTGTTGGTTTTTTAGCCATAATATTATAGAGATTTTCCTCGATTCCCTGTCACAGAAAGAGAGGTTCGGAATTGGCTCACTGTTCGGGAAAACAGGACGAACCAGACCGGAGATAAACGAACTAGAAGCTCGCGTATTATAAAGGATTTTTGGAAAAATCAAGGAAAAAAAGAAAGATTCTTTCTAGAGGAGATATATCCTCTCTCCCCTTCGCTCTAGGTGAAGATTTCCGATGTCTTTTTTCCCATAGGAATTCTTGTCCGTGATGAATCGAATCAATTCTGTAATCAGCCGAGAAGAGAGTCCCTGACTCGATTCTCCATACGAATGACGATAGAGCTCAGCGATGATCTCTCGTTGGAAGAACTCATGTTCCGAAGCGAAATCCTCGATGAAAAATGTCTGTGGTCTTCCTGATTTCTCACTCTGCATATGAAGCCACTTCTTGGTAGAAAAATCAAAATACTCTACTATCTCCTGCATAAAATCTGCGAGATGCTGAAATGTCTTATGAAATGAGGGATTGAGGTCAGCAAAAACCGGAATCATCTGATGTCGTATCTTGTTCCGATCAAAGACAATATCTGCATTCGTAGAATCCTCTCGATACGTGATATCACAAGCCTCAGCATAATGGAGAATCTCTGCCTTGGTTTGCTCAAGAAGTGGTCGAAAAATATCTCCTGATACCACTCTCATTCCTGATAATCCCTGAAGCTTGCCTCACTTGAGGAGATTTTGTATGATAGTCTCCACCTGATCATCCGCATGATGGGCTGTAACGATGTATTTTGCCGAATTTTCTCGCTTGATTCGTTCCAAAAAAGCATATCGCTCTCGACGAGCTATTGCCTCGATGGATCATTTTGATTCTTTTGCGAGTTCAGAAATATTTTTTTTCTCCGAGAAGAATGGAATCGAATTACTATTACAAAAGTTCGCAACAAATTCTCTATCGCCTTCTGATTCAGCTCATCTGAGAGCATGATCAAAGTGAGCAACGATGATATTTTCGCTTGAGTGAAACTTGCGAACGAGATCAAGGAGCACCATACTATCCACTCCCCCGCTCACAGCAAGGAGGATGATATCGTTCTGATGGATGGTAGCGGGAAATATACGAGAAAACGAGAGCATAATAGGATGGGTTATCAGGAAACAGTAATCAGTTTTAAGGTAGGTATTTAAAATTCACGTCTCTATGGTCTTCTTCCTTATGTGAATTTTGTATATTTGTCAGTGAAGATTTCCGTGAAGAAATACAAACTGTTTGACGACCAATAGGAGGAGTTTTTGTATTTTAGGCAATCAAGCTGAAACAAATACCAAAATGAGACATGGAAGATCTTAAGAGTTTTTGGTACTTTTTGCACAAAAAGTACGCTCTGGATTCTGAAACAAAATAAGGAAACTCGAAGTGACTGGATTGCTCCGCAAGCTCGCAATGACAGAGCAGATTCCTCTTTCGTTAGAATGACAGAAACAAGGAACATTTCTTAAGCCTAGACTATTCCCATTTTATTCAACTTCCGAACAAAGGCGACGAATTCATCGTCTGGTGCAACGACATTGAGCATTTCTTTGCCACACTTCTGGCACCGATGACGAATCATGTCTCCCTTGTTTTTGCGATAGTCGATACCAACTGGTTCCATGAGTCCGTGACAAATAGCAAGCCTATCTCCTGGAGAATCCTCATCCACATGCTTCGAGTAGAGGCATGACGGACAATGATTCCTTGCAGATCCGGTCGGATGTTCCGAGACTTCATACCTACAGTTTTCACAGATGAACGATTCATTGTGCATGATAAATCCCATATTCTTTGATTTTATTATTCCTAATTTGCTTCTTTTTTGACAAATTTTTAGATTTTGTTATCGAAAATTTCCGTGAGAAAATGCAAACTGTCTGAACGAAGTGAGTTTTTGCATTTTAGGAAATCAAGATAGCACAAAATCCAAAATGAAGGCACTGAAAGAAGAACTTTTTGATACTTTTTAGTTATAAAAAGTATAGATATTTGGAGTATAGATATTTTAGGAAAAAAGAAAAGTGGTCTTTTTTGCAAAAAAATCGTAAATCCGCTACAATATTCTCATGCCAGATTCTCTCACCAACACGAACCCAGATGTTCCCTCAGAGTCTTCGATAAAAAATGAAGACCAATTTCATGATATTATCCACGTGGAACAATCCAAAAAACAATCCAAAAAAGAAATTAGAGGATTTACTGAACTCGAAAACCTCCTCCATGAGACACTCGGAAGTCAGGATAGTGAAAAAGCTCTTACCATCATCACAAAATGATCACTCGCACTCGGGTCATCAGATATTCACTATGATACCGATGAGAATGGGGCTCATGTTCGACTCCGTATCGATGGTGAACTCACCGAAGTTGCCTATCTGTCAAAACCTGAATACAAGCTCCTCCTCGAACGTCTCAAGTACAAGAGTAATCTGAAGCTCAATATCACCGAAGTTCCCCAAGATGGAAAATATCGTATCACCGATGATGGAAATCGTATTGATGTCCGTGTGGCAACTCTCCCTGTAAAATACGGGGAAAATGGTGTGTGTCGTATCCTGGATTCAACGAAGTCCATACCTGCTATTGAGGACCTCGGATTCATGTGGACGAGCAAACGAAAGATTGAACAAAGTCTCAGAAAAAAGAATGGAACTATCCTAGTAACTGGACCAACTGGAAGCGGAAAGACTACCACTCTCTATAGTGTTCTCACACACCTCAATACTCCCGACAAAAAAATCATCACCCTCGAAGACCCTATCGAATACGAACTTCCATGAGTCGTTCAGAGCGAAGTAGATGAGAAAAGATGATATACCTACGAGACCGGACTGAGGGCACTTCTTCGACAGGATCCAGATATCATCATGGTTGGAGAAATCCGAGATACCAACTCAGCTACCACCGCAATGCAGGCAGCCATGACTGGACACCTTGTGCTCTCAACCCTCCATACCAAGAGTGCTGGAGAAACTATAGAACGTCTCCTGAACATGGGACTTCCCAATTATGTACTCTCCTCTTGACTCGATGTCATCATTGCACAGAGACTTGTACGTCGACTCTGTCCTCATTGTATCGAATCCTATGAGGCTGATCCTATACAAACAGATATTATCAAGTACATGCTCAAAGACATTGGAATGGAAAAAGTAGCAGGAAAAACTGAAAAATACACGCTCCATCGATCAAAATGATGTGCCGAATGTGGTATGACAGGATACAAAGGACGAATCGGAATCTACGAAGTTCTCGTATTTTCAGATGAGATTCGTGCTCTCATCAGAAATGGGGCAAGTCCAAAAGCTATCATCGAATCCGCAAGAAGAGGTGACTTTATTCTCATGCGAGAAGACGGTATCATGAAGGCTATGCAAGGGAAAACGAGTCTTGAAGAGTTGTTCAAAATCATCGAATAATTAAACTAAAACCTCCATATATGGAGGTTTTAGTTTAAAGACGAGATGCAAAGAATTGCTCAATTTGTTCCATACCATTAAAAACACCAAAATCTAGACGTTTTCCATCGAAGAATAGTGTCGGTGTTCCAGGTATATTGAGTGCCTCCCCATCAGCCATATCTCTATCAACCATGGATTTATAGGTATCATTCGCAAGACATGCTGAGAATTTTGCTGTATCAACTCCCTCAATTCATTCAAGGAGCGCTATACGTTCCTCATCTGATACTGACGCCATGCTTTTATTTTCTTCAAAATCATAGATACGTTTCTTGTAGTCCATATATTTCCCCTGCTCATAGGCACACATGGCCGCGAGGGAATCACGATATGCATTCTTGTGGATGGATACGAGTGGATATTGCTTGAACACAATTTGGAGCCTACCAGAAGCCGCATATGACTCAAGCATTGGCATAATAGAACCCTCAAATCGAATACATGCTGGGCATTGGAAATCCGAAAAAAGAACTACCACATGAGCACCTGACCCATATGAAACCTCTGAAGAGAGACGTTGCTCTATGGTACGACTATCAGTTTGAGAAGAATTCGATGAGTTGTTTCTAGGGGTATTCTGCGGATTAGTTTGATTATTTTTTGACCCAGGAGTAGTCACAACGCTACAAGCAGTGAGAAGAAATGCCAGAGTGAGAAGAACGAGTTTTTTCATAAAATTGAGATAATAAACAATGAGAGTATACGAAATACTCCCATTTTTCCAAAGTTTTTGCATTTTCTCGCATTTTTTAGTACAATGACACTATGAGAACTTGCTCGCTCTCAATTGCATTCTGTTCCATGATATTGTTGTCATGATTTCAAGTAATCCCTACCTTTGCCTGAGAGGGATATTTTGGAGAAAATCCTGGTTTTAATTTTTATACCATGATTGACGAAGGAACCGAAAAAATGACTGAGGGAATAGAAAATAAGATGCTTCAGGAACGTCGAACCTATGGTTGACTCATGCGCTCAAATCCATGTAGGAACAATACTCCGTGGATTCTCTGACTCCCTATCGACAGGAAGCTTCTTGAGGAAACAACAAACGGATTATATTCTCGGCTTATTATGCTTGCCCGGTCGAGAAATGTGAATCTTGACACAAATTCAGCCGTCAAGCTCGCAGAGTGTATCAGTACTTCATACCAGGATCTCAAGGAATTGGCAGCGAATAATCAAGAAAATCTTGAACGTGTGGGGAGTATTGGACTCTACACCGATGGTGAAACTGGTAATTCAGATTACGATATTATCAATGATATTAGCAAAATTAATAAAATTATTTTTATTGAAGAAGAGAAATATACTGGAACGAAGAATATAGCACGTATCTCTCTGGCAAGATATCTCGCCGGCAATCCTGTGTCATCAATGTTCGGATCAAAACAAGAATCTACGAATAACACTTCTTCTGTAGTGCCAAGGACTGCATTATGAAATCAGGAAACAGCACCAAAAACTACTAGTCCTGAAAAAGTTACATGAGTTACATTTTGAGATCAGTGCTGAGCATGAAGTAATTCAGTACCTGCAACCTCTGTGGAGAATCTGATGAATGAGAATTTTATCTCGGAACTCAATGATACGCTTGCAACTGGAAATTATGCAAGCTCCAATCTCTGATATAATTACGCAACAAATTCTTCGGCAAGTTCAGGAAAATCGGGCAATCAATGAGCAAACTCATCAAGTGACTTTTTTCATAAGATTCCTTGTTCCAGTATCCTATGTATAAAGGTACGCATGGTATCATGATCGCAGAATCTCCTTGGTGGAGGTCAGAATAAATCAATTGAAGGAATACTTGACCGACATATCAAAATTATGTCGCTCATAAGCGAAGGAAATCTTGCGGGACAGAAGATGACCCACAATATGTATGAGCTGAACTGGTCGAGCCTAAAATTCTCGAATATTATCCCGAAGCCATTGATCTATGTTGCCTACAAGCCTCAGAATTTACGACATGATAAAGAGCTTGAAACGTCTGAAAAAAAGGATGCAAAACTGCAGAAAGCCTTTCAATGCGCGTCATATTCAGCAAATCTTCCGAGTGACCCGAATATGGCTAATATGATTACCTGATGATCCTATAATCTGAGTAATATAAGCACGTATTCCAATGTTACTAATCCTCAAAAAGAGATTGCTCCAAAGGAGCCAGAACAACGAACTCTGGATTCCTGTCTCGATGTTGCCTTCTCTGAAGGAAGAAAATCATACTATCAGTCCTTTTCAACTGATATCACAGAAATTGCTGCTTTTACTGCTTGAATGATTGAAGAAATCAATCAAATCCTAGAGGCAGGAAAGCGAATTGATAAACTCCGAGTCGATTAATCCCATACATGAAAACATTGCATCTCTTCATCGCATCTATACTGTTTATATCAAGCACCAGTCTCACATATGCTGAGAGAAGTTGTTCTATTGATGGACAGCTCTCCCCAGAACTTGCAAAGTATGTGCAAGAGGCAAATGAATTTGCAGGAAAAGTCAAGCAACTTTCATCTTCGTGTCAACCAGGAAAATCTACTGGTATAATAACCAATGGGCAACGTACCATCGATATTATTGAGAAAGCAAAATCTCAAATTATCATGATGGAACGCCTCGATGTTGACTTCGCATATAACATAAAAATGGTGTTCAAGTGAGAAAGTCGTGATGCCGTGGTAAAAAATGGAAAGATTTTTGGACAAGTAGAAAAGACCCTTATTTCAGCCATTGACTCTGTAGCGAATAAATGTAACCTGAATGAAGAAACAGAAACGGCAGTTGTATCTCGGTTAAAAACAAATGAGCTCCTGGAAGATCTCTACCAACAAACTGCCATAGGATATCCTGGTATCAGTACTGACGATATACCAGACAGTTATGCCCCCCTCATCGAGGAAATACAGAAAACCTATAATCCAGAAGCAACAATAGGATGTAAAAATGAATACTCAGCAGAAGATATCACCGAGAAGATTCTGGCGAAAATTGAAACTATGAGCTTCAAGATAGAGGATAGCCTTGTTGATTGGAAGTATGCTATAGCACTCTTGCGATGAGATTCGTCCATCAGTCAAGAGGAATACAGCGCACTCAAGAAGAAGCTTCTTACTGAAGAACTCAGGAGACAAGGATATTCTGTTGGTGCTATCGATCAAATGGTAAAATGAATGACCTGTGTAGAATGAGCCCTTCGATGAGACGATGAAGATACATTTATGGATTATGCTCAAGCAAAGTTTTCATGTGCACGGATCTCAGTATTGTGAGCGAATCGTTTTATGAAGGCATGGAATCGTATGATTCTCTGATCAAAATGATCACGAACAACTGCTGGATATATCCATCGATATTCCAATTATGATCGTGTAAAAACCGTTAATGTAGATACTGCCCTGGTATACAATTCCTTTGATACATTGATAACAAAAGATATTGAGGATGACGAAGACCTCCTAACAAAATTTATAAACCTCCACATCACGCTTCTGGATGTGAACGAGAGGCTTGAGAAACGAATTAAACCCATGATTACTAACTGCAAAAAGGCTCAACCAGAAATTCCATGTGATTTCTAGAAGTAATCCTGCTTCAAGATTGTACTTGTTATCTTTTTTTCTATGAAAGCTCCTCCTTTCTTAAAGTCTTATACCCTCCTGACTCTGGTTCTCATAGGAGGTGTTGGAATAGTTCTCTATCTATATGCTAGTACGTTTGCTATTCGTCACCTTATGTGAACTGGATGAGTACCTCATACTATGGGATCTTTCTTGACAAATGATGGAAATCCATGAGAAATTGATTTTAGTATGACTCCAACAAACTCATGAACCTACCGAGGAGCCTCACTCATAAGCAATGAGAGTGGTCATACTCTTTCTGGATATTTCTGGATAGGAACTATCGGGTGGGCAAGTCTTGAAAATGTAAACTTTTCCCAATCGGGCACGAATCCTGCTTCCATTGATCCATACTATCTCTCTGGTTGGGCGTGGAGCGATTATGCTGGATGGATTGATCTCAGTGAAACTGGGCGTGTGATATGGGATCCCTCTTCTAGTGGCTTCTCAGGCTATGCTTGGAATGATGGTATTGGCTGGATTAATATGCTCGGGGCCTACATGGAAAATACGAGCAGTGGATTGATTGGTAAAGTGAAGATTATCGGTCAAGCAGGTGGACAGTTTTTTGATACGACCTATAGTATCAAGGATATTGCCGCTCAAGGAAAACTCATGAGTCCTATCATCAATGCTGCAAGGAAGAATGTTGCCATACTTACCAGAAATCTCCCGAGTGATAAAATGAATACGAATTTTTCCGTCTCCACACCAAATACGTACGCTAACGCAATTATTTTTTCCTACACTGGAGGTAGTCCAGTATATGTAAGCTATGATGATCAATGAATAGACACTCGATTTGATGATATATCAAACCCTTCAAAATCCCTGATTGTTATTGGCTGAAATGTCTATATTGATAAGAATGTCATATCAGCATGAGCCTCGTGGGATCATCCAAAAGTTATTATTGCCCTCAAAAATACCCAGGGAGTTGGCTGAGATGTCTATATTGATGGGGATGTTACCAAGATTATGAGTTCCATTATCACTGAATGAAGCCTATTCTCATGATATTATTCTGGAACAAGCCAGACTCCAACTCTCTACAATAAAACTGCAAGCGGACTCCTCCTGCTCCCGAGTGGACAACTCTTTATCTATGGATCTGTCATCTCCCGTAACACCATCTGAGGTGCGTATGGTCAATGAGTGGGAAATTATGTTTGTCCATTTACAGAAATTGCATGTAGTAAAAGCATGGCGATTCGTTATGACTTTAATTACTTCCGAGATTTCCAGAAAAACAGTCCGTATGTAAGTTCGTACCGTTGATACAAAAATTCATCGTACGATGATTATTCCCTTGTTATTGAATATGATCCAAGAATTCAGGGTATGCCGCCTCCTTGACTCGAAACACTCAGATAATAAACAACAAACTCCCGATAATCCGGGAGTTTGTTATATTATTCAACCGTCACACTCTTAGCAAGATTCCGAGGCTTATCGATTTCACGACCGAGATAGAGCGCCACAAAGTAAGAAAAAAGCTGAAGGATAACCACTTCAAGAATTGGATCAACATCAGGATGAAGTGACTCAAATTCCATCGTTGCATCATACCGATCTTTTTTCTTATCGCTCGTGGCAACTACCCCAATAACCTTTCCACCTCGAGCTTTGATTTCCTGAACACTCGAGACATTTTTCTCATAGAGCGAGGTCTGACCATTGACGATAACCGTTGGGAAGTTTTCGTCGATAAGAGCAATCGAACCATGCTTGAGCTCACCACTCGCATATGCCTCTGAGTGAATATAGCTGATTTCTTTGAGTTTGAGTGACCCCTCCATAGCAATCGGGAGCTCTTGTGCTCGTCCGAGGAAAAAAAAGTTTTTATACTGAGCATACGTATTCGCCACTTCTTGAATAGCTCATTTTGTATTGAGTAATCCCTCAACAGTGTTTGGGAGCTTCTCGAGGGCTGAGAGGATATCGCGATATCGTCGATAATCGAGATTTCTCTTTTTCCCAAAATGAAGCGCCATGATGAGGAATGTCACCACTTGGGTAGAAAATGCTTTGGTTGATGCCACCCCCACTTCAATCCCTGCTCGTGTATAGAGACCACGACCGCAAGTCCTAGCAATAGCAGATCCTGGAACATTCACGATGCCAAATATGTGCCCCCCTTGATCCTTCACAATCTTTACACACTCCAGGAGATCAATTGTCTCCCCTGATTGTGAGACAAAAATATGGAGCGTGCGTGGGTCGATAAATTTCTTCTTGAATTTGAACTCAGCAGAAACAATCACATCTGTCGGGATATCTGCCAACTCCTCGAGGTAGTACTTCCCCATGAGTCAGGCATGATAGCTTGTACCTGAAGCAACGATAACAACTCGATCATACTCCGTTGCACCGATAGATTCGAGCGTTTCTGAGTGAAGACTCGAGTGTTCAAAATCAACTCGACCTCGGAAAACATCTCGTATCACGGCTCACTGATCGTATATCTCCTTCAGCATAAAGTGTTCAAAATCTCCGAGTTCTGCGGGCTTCTCCGTCTCATCAATCGTATGAAGTTCTCGGTCAACATTCCTCTCTTCTGCCAGAATCGTGTACTCCTCTGGAGTCATGAGAAAAATATCTCCATCCTCAAGAATAATATAATCATCTATGAGTCCTATGAGGGCACGATAATCCGAGGAAACATATTTCTCTGCCTTTCCAAAACCGAGCACCATCGGACTTCCCTTCTTGGTTCAGAATATCCTATCTGGATGATCTCTATCGAGAAATACGAGACCATAGGCTCCGTGCATTTTTTTGATAATCTTCTGCATCGTAGAAAGATGATCTCCATCAAACATATCTTCAAAGAGTTTGACCGTAATCTCGGTATCAGTCTCAGAATAAAAAGAATACCCCTTCTCGATGAGTTCGCTTTTGAGTTCTGCATAATTCTCGATAATACCGTTGTGAATAACCACAAAGCGTCATGACTGGGAAACATGCGGATGACAATTTGCCTCTGTAACACCTCCATGTGTTGCCCAGCGAGTATGCCCGATTCCGGCATGATATGATGCCATATCATAGGATTCAGTTTTTATCTTGAGGGCCCCAACTTTCCCAACGGATTTGATGACATCGATTTTTTTGTCATGATTCACAACACAGATACCTGCACTATCATAGCCACGATATTCGAGTCTCTGGAGACCAGCAATCACCTCACGACTCGCCTGACCAGCACGACCAAGATATCAGAATACTCAACACATAGGAGTAAAATTAGAAAACATTCTCAGAATAAGTCTTATTCCAAAAAATTCAAATCAAAATAATGACCTTTTTTGGAAAATAAGCGTTTTTTTTGACTTTCTAGGATAGATTATGATATCCTAAGAGAGTACTTCTTTTTTTATTACTATGGACGTTAGTCTCTCTATTTATATCCTTCTTGGATTATCCATCTTGCTTGTCTGTGCATTTGAGTTCATCAATGGATTTCATGATACAGCCAATGCGGTAGCACCCGTAATCTATACCAAGTCTCTCTCTCCTATGCGGGCGGTTCTCCTTGCGGCATTTTTCAACTTTCTCGGCGTTTCGCTCGGTGGTATTGCTGTTGCTATGGGAATTATTCATCTTCTGCCCCTTGATATCATCGCCAATCAGCCGATTGCTTTTGGAGTGAGTGTAGTATTGTCTCTCCTTATTGCGGCAATTATCTGGAACTTCGGAACTTGGTATCTAGGCATCCCCGCATCAAGTTCGCACACCCTCATTGGATCTATCCTCTGAGTTTCACTCGCCATGTACTATATTGATAGCAGTGTTGTCATCCCCACTACCAAGGTTATCGATACCTTCAAGTCTCTTCTCATCTCTCCCGTTATCGGATTTTTACTTGCATTTGGTGCTATGCATGCACTCCACCTGTATGTAAAAAATGGTGATTTCTTCCAGCATCCTGGAAGATTCTGGAATAAATATCCAAAAACCTGGATCAAAACTTCTCTTATTGGGTCAAGTATATTTGTGAGCTTTGCTCATGGATCCAACGATGGACAAAAATGAGTAGGACTTGCCATGCTCATTCTCATCTCTCTTCTCCCAGCAAGTTTTGCCATCAATCCACACATAGATATTGCAGAGGTTCGTAAAAGTATCCATACTGTTCAGACTCGCTTTGATGAGATTGATCTCTCAAAGGTATCTGAAAGTGACTCAACAATGATCCGCAATACCAAGGATCACATTCGTTCCATAGAGGCAGTTCTTGGAAAAGATACTATCGAAGCAAAGGAGAAGGTTTCGGTACGAAAACATATTCTCAAAATGCAGAAAGACTACAAGATTCTCTCAACAGAACCGCTCACATTCATACCAAAAGCCAATGCTGCGGATGTATGAACCAATAGTCTCCAGGATATTGCCGATGATATTGCTATTATCTCAAGTGTGACTGATTATGCTCCATGGTGGGTAATTGCTATGATTTCTATCTCGCTTGGTCTCGGAACTATGATTGGATGGAAGCGTATTGTGATCACTATCGGAGAAAAAATCGGAAAAGAAAAACTCTCCTACGCACAGGGGACAGTCTCTTCTCTCATGACCGCGGCAACAATTAGCTCCGCTTCTCATCTTGGTCTCCCCGTCTCAACTACCCATATTCTCTCTTCAGGAGTTGCAGGTACCATGGCTCACGAACATGGAAAATGAGGACTCCAAGGAGGTACCATCAAGAGTATTCTTATGGCTTGGGTGCTCACGCTTCCTATCTCGACCCTCCTCGCAGCCGTAATATTCCTCACTCTCAATGCACTCTTTGTATAAGGTTTTCCGTCTCTAAAAGCATCCAAAAACGGGTGCTTTCTTTTTGATACATTGATTTTTTTTTCTGATTCACTATACTTCCATCCATGCAAATACTCGACGGACGGCAAGTAGCCGCAAGCATCCATGAATTTATCAAGAAAAAAGTAGAGTCTTCGGAATCAAAACCTCATCTTGTGGCGATTCTTGTTGGTAATAACCCCGCGAGTGAGTCCTACATCAGGATGAAACGACGAGCCTGTGAAAATGTTGGCATACAATTTTCTCTCGTACGTTTTGAGGAAACGATTACTAAGCAAGAACTCATATCAAAAATCCAAGAACTCAATCTTGATAGCGGGGTTCATAGTATTCTTATACAGGCTCCTCTCCCTTCCCATATTATCTACCGAGACATCGTCGAAGTGATTGACTCAAAAAAAGATGTTGATGGTTTTACCCGATCCAATATAGGCAACCTCTTTCTCTGAGACAGTGATGGACTCGTTTCCTGTACTCCAAAAGGAATAAAAAAACTCCTCGATGCCTATAATATCACCCTTAAAGGAAAACATGTAGTTATCATTGGTCGATCCAATATTGTTGGAAAACCTATGGCACTCATTGCTATCAATGCCTGAGCCACCGTAACCATTTGTAATAGCAAGACTCCAAACCTTGAGCAATTTACTCACACGGCAGATATTCTCATTGTAGCGGCAGGAAAACCAGGACTTGTTACCAAATCAATGATTCAACCAGATACTGTTGTGATTGATGTGGGATGTACTTTTGTAAATGGCCTTGCTCGAGGAGATGTAGACTTTGATACTGTCTGTAATGCCGTGAAAGCTATCTCTCCAGTACCTGGTGGAGTATGACCTATGACGGTTGCAATGGTTATTGAGAATACTTGGAAAGCTTTTTCTCTCCAAGGGAATAATCCCTCTCATACCAAAATTAATCCTGTTACCTGGAAATATCCAAATGAATAAAAAGAAGGGGAAACGTCCCTCTTTTTCTATATAGTTTCTCGAGCAAAGAACTCTACGAGATCTTTGAACTTGGGACTCTGAAAATTATTCGTCATCTTTACGAGCTCAAATTCAATATTTGCTCGAAGAAGGGTTGCTTTCTCATATCAGAGAAAATCAACGACTCACTTCCGATGTTCCTCCGCTGACTCAGGAGCTTTTTGTTGTCTCTCATACTTAAGGAGATCCATACGAATCTGATAGAGCCGAGCAAGAAATGTCCCGAATCGTCTCAACTCATCCAAAAATCTCTGTTGCATATCTCCAGTTACCAGTGCCCCAGTAACCATAGCACTTCCAATAAAACGAGAGTATTTATTATCGAGCATAGAAATATACTCAGGCTCTTCCATAAGACCAAAATCTGCATGTATATCACGAGCAAATCATCGAAGCACTCAGAAATCACCAACAGCATGGAGTGTTTCCTGAATCACATTCACTCTTCCAGATTTTCCCAGACACTCAATTCCAATCGAATACAAAACATCCGCAACGAGAACGGCCATCTTTTCACCATGTCGAGATATATATTCCTTATCCTCCGTTCTTTCTTGTACATGAAGATCGATTGATTCCTGAATGAGTTCTACTCCGATGAGAATATCAACAATAGAATCTGCTGCGAGTAATCAGAGAACTTCTTCATAGACAACCATGGAAAGTATACCATGAATGCGAGTTTTCCTATCAGGACGAATGGCATCAAGAATCGCTTCTTGAAATATTTTTTCACTCTCAGTAACCTCTGAATTGTATCGGTCATGAAACAAACGATCGATACCGGTATTAATATATTGCCTATGTTCTTCTATCCAGGACATATGATAAGAGTGATAATTGTATACATCTTACTCTAATTCTTTCTTTTTTTCAAATTCCGAACAATATTTTGCTTGCCAAAGTTCTATTTTGGTGGTATACCAGTTCTATGGGAAGAATCCAGAGAAAACACATAAGCTGATACAAATATTTGCATTTTGCTATTTCCTGAGTAGAATTCACTCGTCGAAGTACGTTTCTTTTCTCCTCGTGTCCCATTTTGACCCGAAAAGAGCGAAATGGTTGCGGCGTTTTATTCTCTCTCTTTTTTTTATTATGGGTACTACTCCAGGTACTAAGAGACTTTTCGTTGGAAATGTCCCTTTCCGTATTGATGCTTCTGAGTTCCGCGCTATGTTCGAGGAGGTTGCTCCAGTAGCTGACTTTTTCTGGCCTACTGACCGTGAGTCAGGACGCAAGAAGGGTTTTCTCTTCGTTGACGTTGATGAGGCTGATGTTCAGACAGTTATCGAAGCTATGAATGGCAAGGATGTTATGGGTCGCCAAATCGTAGTAAACGAGGCTCAACCTCGCGAACCACGAAACTAATCATATCATTAAAAATCCCCCTCAATGAGGGGGATTTTTAATGAATGGTTCTTATAATGATGAAGCAGTATCCCTAATCAATGTAGATATATCCATCGATGGTATCATCATTGATTGGGACTCGCCGGATAGTGACCTCATAGAGTCCGCGATAGTTCATATCCTTCACAATGATGGAATCATCGGTCACATCCGCAACAATACCGACATGTCCATAGTATCGATTATATCCACGCCCAGAGAATTGTACAATCGATCCAGGAACTGGAGTAGATCATACTTTTACTCCTGCGGATTTTGCATTCCTCATCCATTGATTTGCATTTCCTCGCCATGACACTGCCTTGTACTGAGCAACATACCAAGTACAATTCCCTGGAGCAAAACCACGACTTGAGCCAGTATATTTGACTGCATAGCGATCCTTGAGTCCAGAGGCTGGAGCTTCTTTTATTGTAGGTTTTGTTGTAGGAGTCTTCCCTGGTATCACGACCAGATTGGTATTCTGAGATTTTGATGGGGATGTTTTCTTTACGGCTCACGGGATAACCAACTCCATACCCACTCGGATTGACGCGATGTTTTTGAGACGATTGACACGAACAATATCATCGGCATCAACACCATATTTTGCGGCAATCTCAGAAATAGTATCTCCCTTAGCGACGCGATAAATCACTCATGAAATAGGAGGAATCTTGATGGTAGATCCTGGTTTTAGAACATCCTTGACACTCATATCATTGGCCCAGGCAATCGCCTCGATACTCACATCATACTTATCAGAGAGCTTTGCGAGAGTATCGCCATTTTGGATGGTATATTGCACGATTATTGGCGCCTTCTTTTTTGCCTCATCTTTATTGCTTCATTCGACGGTGGTAAGTATCGGGGTATCTTCGAGCACTCGTTCTTCAGGGTCAAAATCAAGACTCACTAGCCCATTTTCCGAAAGATAATCGGAACCACCTCACTCGACATCGCTATACGCCGTGATAATAGTAGACTCATCATAGTCTGCTCCATGAGCAAGACTCTGATCAGTTCCAATCATCGAAAGAGACGGATAAATCGGAAGGAGCACGACAAAAACCAGTGTAAACCACCGAAATCGTTTGAACGTATCAAATGCTTTATACACCTTCACATTGTTTCTCGCGGCTCGATCGAGGCGTGCACGAGTATTGAGAAATGGTGACATGAATTGATTTTAGGAATAAAAATGAATCCTATAATAGGATTCATATCCTTACGCAATAGACGTAACAGAGAGAGTTGTCTGTGCTGCGCGGAATCCACGAGTACGCATGTAGCGCTTTTTTGCCTTAATTTTGAATACAGTAATCTTTTCACCTTTTCCGTGATCTTCAACCTTGAGAGTTACCTTTGAGCCCTCAACGGTTGGATTTCCAACTTTTACACTTTTTCCATCTGCATCAGCAACGAGAAGAGCAGGAAGCTCGATAGTTGCACCAACGTCAGCATGTTGACGATCAACAACAATCGTATTTCCAGCTTCAACGGTGTACTGTTTTCCACCGATTTCAATAACAGCAATCATACTATAAAAAGTTATGCTCATATAAGGGGCTTTTGGCACTTGGAACCTCATAACGAAGCGAGATAAATATTTCTTGTCTCAATGTATCTTGAACAAAAAATGTGATATGAGCTATTGGGAGCGCAATGTATTTCATTTGAAATCATTTCTCCAAATAACTGGAACAGAATTCTATTAGAAAGATGTCAATTGTCAAAAGTATTTTCACAATACAAGCCCCATCACCACGAAAATGATGCCCCTGAAAAAAAATTTACAACCAGAAAAACAAATGATATACTTATTCCTGAGAACCGTACACACTATGGAAAAAAAGCTTTTACTCCTTCATCTCAAAGAATTCTTCAAAGAAACACAGGAATCAGCATTATGGAAAAAACTGAGACTCCTCTCTCCGGTATATCGATTCATTCTCGCTATACCCATAATCCTCTTCTGACTACTCTGAGTCCTGACACCTATTCCAGCATGAATTGTCTTTCTTATTTTCTGATTCTCACTCATCGTCTGATTACAACGAGTAAGAGGTTGGGTTTTTGCGCTGGTCCATTTCCTGCGGATTCATGTTATATACGCAAAAATCTATACGTATTGGCATGAGAGAAAAAGAAAAGAAACTATTCTATAACCGCGGGGGAATCAAAAAAGAAAAGAACTCTCCAAATCGGAAAGTTCCTTCGCGTTTTATGTCGGAAACTGCGTGTTATGTGAAACGAGAGGTAACATGGTCTCTTGAGCTTGATTTTTTATGGCTGGGGTAGTAGGATTCTTTCTCCTCGCTACACTCGTCGAACGCCTTGCAACAAAAAGCCAAATTCAATTGGCTTTTACCCGACTCCTTCGTCGCCAGGGTTGCTACGGTTTCGAATCCAGCCTCATGCATCCATATTTTTCAAAACCCCCCTCTTTTCAGAGGAGGGTTTTTCAAAATATATGGCTGGGGTAGTAGGATTCGAACCTACGGATGGCGGAGTCAAAGTCCGCTGCCTTACCGCTTGGCGATACCCCAAAAGAAAAGCAGATACAAATTACAGGAACATAAGTGGAGACAGGTACTCTAGAGAATTCGAAGTAGGAATGGGAGAATTCCACATCCTAACCTGGCAATAACCAAAAAAAGTATTGTGACGGGATTATAGTGAAAATTTGAATAAGTCAAAGGTTTTGCTCAGTATATGTCCTCATGGTAAGAAGTATAGTTGGACCTTTTCCAGTATAAATTCGTCATCTATTTTTGACTTTTATGAAGTAAATATTATCATAATGTAAAAAGTAATCCCATCTTTCTTATGAAGCTATGAAGTTATCTTATTGCCTGAATTATTGCTGTTAGCTGAACTTCCTGATGTGGTAGGAGCCCGACACCAAAAGCAAAGGTGACTCAGGCTACAATCATAGCGAGCGTGAATCGATCGTTACAATCCGATGAGTTCCCACTACAAGAAGGAGATTCTTGTGATGTTCTTGTTACCGCCGATATTAATCGTATTGGCGTCCGCTGTAAAGGAAACGGTACTATCGCTCTGGTTATTAGTGTCCCAAACAATACGAATATTTCATCAAAATATGGAGTAGAAAACGTAATAGTAGTCGATGGTAAATTAGACCCAAAATCCTGACAACTCTTTGAATACACGGAATCATCTGGTCAGAGTATTTAACTCTTGCCCTTCGGGGCTTTTTTTATATATTAATATCGTACTTTCTAAGGAAGCCTTATGCCAACCAACAAGCTCACCGTCGAACTCCTCCAAGATATTGCTCACTTCTGACGCAAGGGTCAGATTATCGAAGTCTCCGCGCCTCAGGCTCGGAACTCTCTCATACCAAAATGAATGGTTCGAGAGGTAACAGCAGATAGGCTCAAGAACCTTGAAGCCGAGAAAAAACGCGAGCAAGACAAGGCCCGCGAACGTCTCGAAAAAGCATTTGAAATACAAAAAACGCTCGAAGGACAAACACTCGACTTCAGAGTAAAAGGAAAGAATGGAAAACTCTTCGGAGGGCTCTCTGAGTATGATATCGGAACTCGCATCAATCAGAAATGGGGAATCCAATTCGAGAAACATGACATCAAACTTCCGAACAAAACACATATCAAAAGTCCTGGAACTCACCTTGTCTACCTCCATATCACCCGAGATACTATGGCAAAAGTAATAGTAAATGTAACACTCGATGCCTAATTATATTGCACTAGACTACGGAACCCAGAAAACATGACTCGCCTACTCGGTTGAGTCTTTTGCTTTTGCCCATAAAACCGTCCCTACCACTTTCCTTCTCGACATACTCCCAAAGATTATCATCGAGAAAAAAGCAACAAAGGTCATCATTGGTATGCCCTACAATATTGATGGGACCGTATCCAAGCATGGGAAACGAGTCCAAGCATTTGCCAAAAAACTGGGATCAGCATTGCAGATTCCAGTTATACTCCATGATGAGCGACTCACTACCAGTGAAGCTCGGATAGGATTTGATGATGCTGGGATAAACGGAGATATCGATGCTGAGGCGGCACGACTCATCCTCGAGAGCTATATTATTTAGGATTAGAGTCCATTGAAGATTCTTCTACGTAAGTACTCCAGTGGTCTATCAGGATCATTTATAGCTTCCAACGTTTTCGCAGTTTCTTTATTTCTTTTGCGCATTACTTTGAGTATTTTTTTAAATGTATCGAGTTTATCAGAAGGAAGTTTATAGCCATCATTTCAAGAAATAAGAAGACCATGATTCCCTTGAGTAAGTTGAAGCCATTCAGTAACAGTAACATTCACCGTTTTCTGGACCTGACCCATTTTAAGTAAAACAGGCGATGATTCTCATACACCTCCGTGAAACCCTGCTTCTTGAGTAGTAGTTGTAATATTCATAGTATGATGATAATCATAAAAGATAATATGTCAATATATATTTTGTTTTTTCTCTACGACATTCTTATATAATCCGCAAAATTTCGATATATGTGGTACGCTCTTCTTGCTATTTTCTTTTCCATTCTGTGAACTATTCTGATTATCCGAGGGATTATCTTTTTTATTGATCCTCTCATTATTAGTCCATCTTACAAAGGGAAAAAAAGTAACCACTTCAATGGAAAGCACTTTTACAATATCGGTTGGACCCCTGAACAGTCTCGGAAACTCGAAGGTACTGGGAATAATAAGCTTGGATTTCGGTCATTTACACGATGGCTTTTTGATAAACACAAAAAAATCTGGGACAAACGCACCGTTCCGACTATTATTCCCAAACTCTCACATGATGAGGATTCGTTCCATATTACCTATATCAATCATGCCACCGTGCTTATCCAGATAGCTGAGTTCAATATTCTTACCGATCCTGTCTGGAGCTATCGTGTGAGTCCATTTAGCTGGCTCGGGCCTCGTCGATTCGTCAATCCAGGTGTCAATATTGATGACATCCCTCCTATCGATTGTGTCCTCCTATCACACAATCACTATGATCACCTGGATATCAGTACCCTCAAACAACTCTATGAGAAACATCGTATGCCAATCTATACCGGACTCGGAAACAAACGTTTTCTTCGGAAGCACAAGATTATTTCTGGTATCGATATGGACTGGGGAGAAACATACACCCTAGAAAAGCATTCAACAACAGCAGTAATAACCTACCTCCCTGCACAACATTTCTCCGCTCGTGGATTATCAGACAGAAACAAAACTCTCTGGGGTGGTTTTGGTATTAGGATAGGAGAGAAGACTCTGTATTTTGCATGAGATACCTGATATGGAACTGAATTTCTTGCGAAAATACGCGAATACTTCCCTCTAGGCTTTGATGTCGGACTCCTCCCCATGGGGGCATATGTTCCTCGATGGTTCATGGGAAGTATTCATACCACACCAGAAGAATCACTCCAGATTCAGAAAGACCTGAATATCAAAACAGGTATTGGAATTCACTGGGGAACCTTTTCACTCGCGCTCGATGGCCAAGATGAACCACTTGATGACCTTGTTGAAGCAATCCAAAAACCAGAATACCAGAATATTGATTTCCGTATTGGACCAAACGGAAGTGAATGGACTCTCTAAAAACTCTCGCAAATATTTGCATTTTATAGAAAATTTATATAATCCACTTCTGCTATTTTTGTTGCTCTCAGTTTTTTGGCAAGAAATATCCGTATCGTCATCATGAGGAATAGGGTAGAATGACATAGCGAACCAGCCCAAAACATTTCTGGATTGCTTCCCATTCGGCTCCTTTTTGCTCCGCCATAGGGCAGGTTCGACCTCGTGATTGACAGAAAAATTATTTTATTCATCTATTCACTTTATGACCGAAACTCGTATTACCGAACCTCGAAAACGATTTGTTGAAGTCCTTGGAAACAATCCTCGAATTACCTTTGATGACCTCAAAAAGGAGCTCGTTGGGAAGAAAGGAGAGCCAGGTATGAATCTTGCAACCCTCTACCGTATTATTGACGCTTTCAAGGATCAAGGACTCATTCACGAAATGACTATCGCCTGAGAACGAGTTATTTTCCCGTGCCAATGTATCGATGCGAATGGGCCTCACGCCGTTACCATCTCATTCTGTGAGAATTGTGGTTGCATCTATGATGTTCATACGAAGCTTCCAGCCAATGTGACTCACTCTGAAACCTTTCAGCGACTCAAATCATGTAATGCTTGTGTAATAAGATAAGTAAGAAAAAAGAAATATGCTGTCTGAGGATTTCAGGAAAATTGGAACAATTTTTATATGCAAAAACCTCGCACCGCAAACTTCTAAGGAAACACGGAAAATAATATGTAAGTGACTGAGAGCTCCATTTTTATGACGATGAAATTCGAAGTTTTTGCGCGTTTCCCTAACTTCATATGCAATTATGTCTCTTGAACAATTTTCTCTCCTTACTGGAATCGGGCTCATATTGGGACAAATAGTGCTCGTAGTAGGAGTATTTTGAATGGCATTCTCTCAAAAACTCAGGAACTGGATACTCACGGGGGTTTATGAAAAAACTGCTATCAGTATAGGTTTCTTCATTATTCTCGGTAGCATTATTTGAAGTCTCATCTACTCAACCATCTACGAACTCCCTATTTGCCAATTCTGCTGGTATCAACGGATGGCACTCTATCCCCAAGCCATAATCCTCGGTGTTGCGCTCTGGAAAGGAGCCTACAAGAGCGCTATTGCTTCTGCCATAATTCTCAATATCATCGGACTCGGAATTGCTCTCTATCACTACTCTCTCAACATGGAGAAACTCTTGTATCCAGAAACGGTGTTTGCTCCTTGTGATGCGAGTGGTATCTCCTGTGCTGATATTCCAGTACTCATATTCGGATATATGACCATCCCTTTTATGACAATAGTGGTAACACTTCTCATGATTGGAATCCTTCTGATTGCAACGTACTCAACAAGAACGAAGAATACTAACGTATAATTTCTGCATGATTCCTATAACCATCATCACTGGGTTCCTCGGAAGTGGTAAGACTACCCTTCTCAACCATATCCTCACGGGTAATCATTGACTCAAGATAGCCGTCGTAGAAAATGAATTCGGCGAAACCAATATTGACTCCAATATCATCGAACAGTCCACCGAAGAAATCATCGAAGTCTCCAATGGCTGTATGTGTTGTATGGTACGCAAAGACTGGATGGATGCGATTGAGCGACTTCTCGATAGCGGAAAATCGATTGATGCCATTGTTATCGAAGCATCTGGTGCCAGTGAGCCACTTCCGGTTGCTCAGTCATTTCTCATGAATGATATGGATGGCCGAGTGAAGCTCGACTCCATTGTCTGTCTCATTGATGCTCTCAATTACGAACATTTGCTGACATCAAATCCTGATATTGCACTCGACCAACTTGAATTCGCTGACTTCATCATACTCAACAAGTGTGATCTCATTCCTGCATCAAAAAAAGACTTCCTCCACACTATCATTCGCCGTGTGAACGCACTTGCCCCCATCATGGAAGCGAGTTATGGAAATGTGGATCTCGCACTCCTTCTCTCAACTGGACGATTTGCTGTGACAATCGGGATGGAAGAAGAATGGAAGAACGAACATACTCATGGACACGAAGATCTCCAGGTCTTTGCCTATACCCCGAACTCAAAATTCCGCGCCAAAGACCTCGATGCCTTTTTCCAGGATCTCACCACCGATGCGTATCGAGTCAAGGGTTTCATTGAATTCATAGAGCGCCCCGACGAATGGTGGCTCATCCAGAAAGCTGGAGCTAGATTCACGATAGAACCATGGACATGATGAAACCCACCAAGTTCCCGTCTGGTCTTCATCGGGAAAGGAATGGATGAATCCCTCATCCGCAAGCTCCTCGATGAATGCACAGAAAATGGGAGGTCGGTGTTATTTATGTAATAACGTAATAAGAAAAACTTATGGCTCTTAGAAAATGTTTTCGAGAACCGATTCCTGAAATATTTCAAGCAGCCAAAGAATTGCAAAAGGCTTTACAATATAATCAGGAATGAAGCTACCGAAAAGCAGATACGCTTTTCACAGAAATGGACAATAAAAAAATAAAAGACTGGGTTGAATCAATTATTTGACGAAGAAGCCCCTATATCCAATATCGGGAAGTACCTAGAAGCCCCCAAATATTACAGAAAGAAAAACGAGTACCAATACGGATGCCAAATCAAGAAGAAAAAAGAAAGATCCATGAAAGAGACTGATATCAGTGTAGATTCTGCGGAACTCCCGTTATACGAAAAGAGGTACGTGAGTACCTCATAAAGCTCTATCCTCATTCTATTCGTTGGTGAAAGACAAATACAAGTAGGCATGCAGCATTTTTTGCAATGTGGGCTCAATATGACCATATACTTCCTCATGCAAGATGATGAGATAATTCTCTTGATAATCTTGTGCTCACATGCACTGCCTGTAATTTCTGAAGAATGAATTATACACTTGAAGAAGTTTGAATATACTATCCGAAAGAATTTACGACATCAATAATTCCCGACTGGAATTGATGAGAAGAATTCGTAATATCACAATAGTATATAGTTCATCCCTCAAAATAACCAATATCATCTCTCATTATTTACTTTTTACTTGTTTATTGTCTATGTTCCTCCCTCTCCTCATCCTCACAATCATCTCTGCGGCTGGACTCGTTCTCTACTTCTTCAAGCGAATCAATACCACCATCCTCAATCTCCTCATAGCACTGGGAGCTGGTTCGATGCTCGCAGTTTCACTCGTTCATATCCTTCCAGAAGCTCTCGAACAAACAGAACTCGCGATATATGCCTTTCTCGGAGGGTTTATCATCATCTATATCATCGAGGAAATCCTCACCCCACACCATCATGATCACGAGCATGAAGATCATGCTCACGAAGATCCACATGAACACTATGATCATGTCGCTATTATCTCCTTTATTGCAATATTTGCTCATACACTCCTCGATGGACTCGGCATCCGTGCTGGGATGGGACTCTCAGAAGTTGCTGGTTATGCCATTCTCTTCGGTGTCGCGGTTCATCAGATTCCAGTCTCACTCTCGCTCGCTGCCATCTTCCGTGAATCCAAACTCCAGAAAAAGTCTCAGATTACGTTCCTTGTTCTCTTTGCACTCGCTGCACCTATCGGGTACTTCCTCTCTGATCTGGCATTATCTAATGTCAATGCGCTCATCACGGGTCTTGCGGCTGCATTTGCTGGTGGTTCGCTTCTCTATGTAGCTACTTCCGATCTCCTTCCGATGATTCATGCACAAACAAAGCAAAAATACGCAACAATCGTGGTATTCCTTGTTGGATGTGGACTTATGTCACTTCTTGCGAGTCATCATCATCACGAACATGGGCATGGAGAAACCACGGTTCATGAAGTACATAAATAAAAACCATAGAGGAAAGAAAATTCGCCTTCTGGCGAATTTTTCATATACTTCGTATGTTCAAATATCCAATCTCGGGAAACCTAGGAAAATGTCAGAAATGTGCAAAAACAAGAAGTTCGAGGAATAATTTGTTCGAAAGGAGCTTACTAATATACAAATACCTGAGAACTCCATTTTTCTAACCATTAAGTTGCGGGTTTATCAGCAAAATATATTCTTTCCCTTGAAACCGTATACAAAGCCCGAAGTTTTTCCTATTTCCCTAGATTATCTTGCTCACCTTCCTAATCTTGTTACTTATGTCCCAAATGTCTCGAACTGACTTTACTGATAAAGTCCAAGAATATATCAAGCGTATCAATCAGATTGCTGAAGAACAATGATACTCTGTCATGATGTCTTATTATATCGCCTGAGACGAGAATACTCCTGACGATTTTATCATCGACTGGCGGAATATGAGTCTCAATGACAATCTCTATGCCCTCTCTCGTTGGACTCAAGATGTGATGAATAATTTTGATGAGGACGAAGATGAGGATCGATTCGGTATGAGACCAAGTGAGTTCTAGTACTGCTCGAAAAATATTCTCTCCCTCTCTACACCAAACTCTGCAAGTTTTTCTCTTGCTGAATGTACCATAGCAGGCGATCCACAGAGATAGAATTCTCTGAATTTTTGAGTGACTTCGGAAGTGATCCAATCTGTTACATACCCAGAAGTTTGGAGCTTGAGATTTGAAGTTTGAGGTGGAAATTCTGTTTCACGAGAAAAATACTCGATATATTCAAAGCCTCAAAATTCCTGACCAAGCTGAATAATCTTATCACTATAAAAACTATCCTGGAAGTTCCTCACTCCGAAAACAAAAGCCATCGGAAATCCAGTGATTCCCCTATCCCGACATGCAAGAAGTTGACAATAGAGAGGAGCAAATCCTGTACCGGTTCAGATAAAACACTTGGAATTCTCTGTGTCCCTAAGAGTGAAGTGTCCAAGCGGGATAAGACCAGAGAGACTTGATCCAACGAGAGCATCACAAATTATCGGACTTCCGCGCCCTCCATCAATACGCTTGATAATAAGGGTAAAATCCCTTTCTGTAAAAGAAGCGATAGAATACGCTCGATTGAGTCCTGGAGCAAGCTGGAACATCACATACTGACCAGGAATAATCTGCTTATCAGGAGGGAGTTTCCCATCTTGAGTTCCATAAGTATACACCAGCTCATAGACATCGTGCGTGAGTTGTTGTTTTTTTAGGAGAGTGAAGGTACTTTTAATCATAAAAAAAGCTATAAAAAATCTCCCATGAGTATTGGGAGATTTTTCTTTTTTGCAAGGTTTTATGCAGCTTTCCTATTCACTGATTGTTCATTGGCTGCTGATTGGTGAATAGAGGTATCATTGGCTGCTTCTGCTCATCAAAGTGCTTGACGAATCTTATCATTACGATATTCCATGAGTTTGAGGGCAGCATTCGGAGAAGAACCAATCTGAAGTCCTATCTTGGCAAATCATTCTCTCACGAGCTCCATAATAGCCCAAGCGATAGCAGTATGTTGAATCGGAGGATTTATTTGCTCCATAACCAAATCATGAGTAGCCCGAGAAAAAACTTCATCATTTACTGTTTGAGGTACAGGGCTCCCATTGGCTGTCGATGGTGGTTCAATTTGTGTCATAATCATATATTACCTCAATTCTCTAAAAAATCAAAAAATTACAATCATTTTCATACATTGGTCAATGAAATCTGTTCCTATTCTTCTCGGAGAAAGTTGTGTTTGGGAGAAAAACATGGCAGACTGATGGAGTAGTTTACTTCTTTATCAATGCAAATATGAAAACTTGTGCTCTCGCTGCCCTCTCTCTTGTTACCCTTTCTGCTATTACCCTCCTCACTGGAGTTGGAAGTATTGCTTATGCCTCTATCATCGGTAGTGGTACGGTTCAAGGAAGTGGCGCCCTCACAACCAATATTAACTGGAATGATGTATTCCCAGGAACTGCCTCTGGTACTATCAATGGAATTACTGTTCGTGGTCGTATCCTCCCAACCCTCAATATGGTAGTATCTGGAAGTGGTCTCATCGATCTCGGAAACATGTCGAGCAGTGCTTATTCAAGTGGCACTGTAAGCGTAGAGCTCGGAACCAATGCTGCCAACGGAGCCTCAGTAACTGCTTATTCTGCGAGTGGAGGAATGGTAAACACTTCTGACTCTGGTGTTGTCATCAATAGTCTCTCCGCTGATGGTTTTGCGGATAGTTATAAGTTTGTTACCGCTCTTGGAACTTCTGACTCAACCGCTCCAGGATTTACTCAATCTGGATCACTCAATCAGGAAATCAGCAACACTAATCCAGTAACACTCTACACCTCAAACAAGCCACAGAATCTCACGGGAGTAAATGATTTTACCTTTACCGTATCTGCTCAACCAAATGCACAGACCGCTGCGGGTGACTACCAAGATAAGGTAGTACTCACGGTGACGGGAAATTTTTAATCTCATTTGACTTATCGAGTTTTTCTCTATACTCAGTCACGACCAATGCCGTTCGAATCATTGATCAAAAACTTCACTACGGTGGAGTTTTTTTGTTCGAGAATTCTTTGCCTTTACTTTCCTTTTCTATATATTGAAAGGGATTTTTTATGTCCAATATGTCAACTCCAAATTACTCTACCGAAACTCTCGACCGAATCAAAAAACTAGAACGAATAAAAACGCTTGGTGTAAATCCATTTGCCACTCGATTCAGCGCCACAAATCAGGTTCAGGAACTCATCGGAAAATACCCAACAAAAATCGAAGTTTCAGAGCAAAATCCCCCTAACCCCCTTTCTCAAGGGGGAACGAACCCGTTTCGTCCAGTTGAAGAAGTTATCCCCACCCCAACAGGAGATATTTCTCTTGCTGGACGGGTGATGCTTCATCGCAGCTTTGGGAAAATCTGCTTTGCCACGATTCATGATGGAACCGGGCGAATGCAGGTACTCTTTTCACGAGAAAATTGCTCTATCAGTGTAAACAATGAAACTAAGACTGAACTCACTGGAGAGACCGAACCAGTAAGTGCCTACAAGTTTGCTGAGAAGCTCATCGATTTATGAGATTTTATCGGAGTAAAGGGGGAACTCTTCTATACACACAAAGGAGAACTCACCCTCTTTGTGAAGGAATTTACTTTTCTCACCAAGGCAATCCGACCACTTCCCGAAAAATTCCATGGAATAGAAAATGAGGATGATCGATACCGCAAACGCTACCTCGATATCGCGACCGACGATGAGCTCCGTGCCATCTTTTATCGCAAGAGCAAATTCTGGGAAGCAACCCGCAACTTCCTGAAAGAAAAAGGATTCCTCGAGGTCGATACTCCAACTCTCGAGCATACTACGGGAGGAGCTGAGGCTCGTCCATTTGCTACCCATCACAACGACTATGATATTGATGTCTATCTCCGTATCTCTATCGGGGAACTCTGGCAAAAGCGACTCATGGGAGCAGGATTTCCAAAGACATTTGAAATTGGACGCGCATTCCGAAATGAGGGCTCCAGCCCTGATCATCTCCAAGAGTTCACCAATATGGAGTTCTACTGGGCATATGCTGACTACGAGGATGGGATGCGGCTCGTGGAGGAGATGTACCAATATATTGCTATAGAAGTCTATGGAAAAACTGTATTCTCTGCGCGTGGACATACCTTTGACCTCACGGATGAGTGGCGTCGAGTGGACTATATCACAGCAGTAAAGGAAAAAACGGGTATCAATATCCTCACAGCCACTGATGAGGAAATGAGAACCAAGCTCTCAGAACTCGGAGTGAAGTATGACGGAACCAATCGTGAACGCCTCACTGATACTCTCTGGAAATACACCCGCAAGCTCATATCTGGACCTGCTTTTCTCGTGAATCATCCAGAACTCATCTCTCCACTTGCCAAGACAAGTGCCAAAAATCCAGGAACGGTTGAACGATTCCAGGTGATTCTCGGAGGTTCAGAAATCGGGAATGGATACTCAGAACTTAATGATCCGATTGATCAGAGAAACAGGTTCGAAAAACAACAAGAGATGCTCACGAGTGGTGATGATGAAGCGATGATGCCAGATTGGGACTTCGTCGAGATGCTCGAACATGGCATGCCTCCAACCTGTGGATTCGGCTTCGGTGAACGCCTATTCGCCTTCCTCGAGGACAAGCCAATTCGAGAAGTGCAATACTTTCCTTTTACCAAACCAAAGCTTGGAAGTCATCACTCGATCGAGTGAGAATAAGTACATTTCTTCTCTCCTCACACCGTTCTACTATGGAACCACTTCATATAAGTGAAGAATCAACGGAAAATAACGTGCACTTATTTGGATACCGTATTCTTACGACAAATAGTATCTACAATTCCCCTATTACTCCATTCGTTTCATAACGTACTCATGCTCCCTATTATCTCCTGACTTTTCGTCGCCACTCTCATTATCGCGAACATCACGAGTGTTAAGCTCATCGATGTAGGGCCATTTGTCTTCGATGGAGGGACGATTATCTTTCCCCTCGCCTACATAATCGGTGATATTCTGACTGAAATATATGGTATTCAAAAGGCTCGTCAAATAATCTGGACGGGATTTGCTTCGCTCCTCCTTTTTTCTGTGATTACCTGGCTCGTGGGAAGGATTCCAGCGAATGCCGAATGGACAGCTCAGTCATCA
This sequence comes from Candidatus Altimarinota bacterium, assembly GCA_041909865.1. Classification (GTDB taxonomy): domain Bacteria; phylum Patescibacteriota; class Gracilibacteria; order BD1-5; family UBA2023; genus JABFSX01. The sequence goes on from JAYRRZ010000014.1 coordinate 34,596, forward strand.
TATGATGCCATCCTCGGATCAACTCCTCGTATTATCCTCGCAAGCCTCATTGCATATCTCGCAGGGGAACTCGCTAACGCTACCCTCCTCATAAAAATCCGAGAATATACAAAGGCAAAATATCTCTGGATGCGAACTCTTGGGTCCTCGGTTATCGGTCACGCACTTGATACGGCGATATTTCTCATCGTCGCTTTTTCAGGATGGTTGGTATTCTTATGAGAGAGTTTCGTAGAAGTATATTCGTTTAAGATTCTCATGTCTATGTTTCTCTCGAACTACTTCTGGAAACTTGGAACAGAAGTGCTCATTACTCCCCTCCTTTATCCGATTATACGTTGGATTAGGAAAAAAGAAACACAGTAAAAACTATACAAGAAAACCATTTTTTAGATATACTCTTATAAGGTATCTTTATTATTTACTTTTTCCCTATGCCTAATCTCGAAAAAGTTGCCGCAGACCTAAAAGCGGGCGTGACCACCGCTCGCAATACCAAATCAACTCGTATCTGGTTTATGGTGCTACTTCTCGCGATAATACTTCTCCTCTATATCACTGGTGTGATTAAGAAGGGGTTTGCTATCGGACTCGGCATCCTCATCCTCGCAGCGATTGGAATAGAGACATTTAATTATGATCTTGATCTCGGCAAACTCTGGGAAACAGGGAGTATAGAGGAATCCCGTGTATCTCATACCAAAGACGGAAAAATCAAACTCATGGGTTCCTGTGCGATTCCAAAAAAATGAGAAGGTGACCTCAATTGTGCCAACTTCAAGACTCAGGAAGAAGCTCAAGCCAAGTATGAACAGTGTGCAAACGAGATTGCCTCCTACAATTATGGCATCGATGCAAAGCAAATCAAGTCACTTGATATCTATCGTCTCGATGGTGATGGTGATGGAGTAGTATGCGAAGTACTCCCGAGAAGTGCACCAAAGGCTCCAGAAACAAGCAATACCGAAGAGAAAGAGTCAGTCACTCCAACCAAAACATCTGGAACAAAAGTATCAAAAAGCAAGGCAAAAACATCCACAGACACTTCAACAACATCAAAAACTCCAACCTACTCAACAAAACCCCTCCTCCGAACCCCAAATCCCTACCCTATCTCTCCAGCTACAATAAGAACCAACCCTCAAAAACTTCCAAACCAATAAAAAATCTTCCGATTATCTCGGAAGATTTTTTTTACTACGTGGAGTGTTTTTGTGATTATCCATTGACTTTATATTACTATGATATATAATAATTGTATGTCACTATGAGAATCAGGTAAAGTAATTCTATTCCCTGTTACAAAAAGAAATACTGATTCCAGTCCAGTAGGAGTAGTCGCAGGGCAAGTACATACTATCACATCACTCACATGATTAAAACTATACTGGGAACGTGATACCAAACGGTATTCTTGCGCTAGAGAATTTTTTGCCATTCTCTTGTCTACGGGGAATGTAACAATTCTCTGTAAAAATAATACAGTAACTCTCGAATCTATCTTGAATGTTAGTGAAGCGAATTGAGCAGAGTATGAGATTACCGTAAGGGATTTTGTCAGACTGACAGCTGCTGACCCAAATATTAAAATAGATGACTATGATGAATATATATACAAGGTTCTTTGTCCATTGTGTATAGTTCCCACAATTCGCTCGGAGGATAGTACCACCATCAAAAAAGTACTGTGAATAGACACGATAGCATGATTTGAACCTGATAAAATCTCAGCCATTGTAAAAAACGGGGAATCATATGAATGTTACGTGTATTTCTCCGAAGATGACCCTATAGGATATAGCAACCTTGACTCATTTAATCTTACGGGTTGTTCCGTTTGTCTTTTGGATATGATGCTATCAGCGCTTGATTTTGCGGAGAAAAATGATTTTACCATATCATGAGCTTCTCTGAATATTGTCTTCTCTGGATGAGATAAAAAAATGGTTACCACTATTCCCGTTGAATTTGTAGATGATGTGATTTATAGCGCTTTAAAAAGAAAGAATCCTCTCTATCAATATAGGTCCCTCGAAGACGCAAGAAAACATTATTTTGAAAATGTAGTTTTTAGGAAAATGCGGAAACCTGATCTATAATTGGAGTAGATACATATTGACTCCAAACACTATTTGGCAAAAAGTATGATGGTTGAACTTTCTGTAAGCACAAAAAAAGAGCTTACTATAAAGGAAAATAAACTCTTCGGATTCTTAAAATCCTGTGATGTTCCATATGGAG
>JAYRRZ010000015.1:0-8207 GCA_041909865.1 Candidatus Altimarinota bacterium
CTTTCCCCATCTACAAATTTAATAGGTCCATTATAATAACCTAAGTACATAGAACACATAAAGGGCTGGATAAATTCGGAATTATCGTTTGATATTCTTTTTGATAGAAAATCTGGAATATAATCTATATGCTTAAATATTCCAATTATATCTAAGTTTGTTGTTCTTATCGCCTTTTCAAATTCTTCTGGCGTTAAAATTGTTGCCGGGAATCATAACTCTTCTGCACATTCCCTTATGGCGGTTAAATCATAACTATCACCTGCCGAAACATGTCATCCAACAGTTTTATCATATTTTCCAGCATTATCTGTTTTTATTTTACTTCTTTTTTGTAAATAAATACGACCGGAAGAATTCATTAAAAGTAATCTAATTGACTTAACTTTCCTTCATATTTTCCCAGTCTCTCTAAATTCCCTTTTTATTTCAGAATAAAACTTGTTTCTATCTTCTATTGTAATGAACTCTGAATTGAGATCATAGACTTCTATTTTTTCACTCATGGTAAATGATTGTTTATGATGGTAAAATAATTGGAGGGGGATAATTTTTGGCAAAAGTTCTATTTCTGCTAACGTATCCGAATATGAGAAGTTTTGCCCGCTTCCTTATTATATCAAAAGAAGAAAAGGGCAAAAATTTGGGTTGAGAAAAACTTGCATTCATTATTATTCCAATTACGCAATTTTTTGAACCTCATACACGCTGTTATATGATGTTTTTCAAAATCCTCGTTGAAAAAGCTTCAATCTAGGTGAGATAACCCATTTTCTTAAATAATTTAATTGATGGTCTATTAAGCTCTATCTCGGAAAGTCTATCTTTTGGCATCCACTCCAAGTGCACGATATCATCATCGGCCCTTAATTCACCAGAAACATACTTAGCTTCAAAAACGAGAAATATGTAATGGGTTATCTCGCCATGTTTATTGGGTTCGCGGTCATCATCAAATCCAAGCGACCTGCTTATCTCAACTTCAATACCAGCCTCCTCTTTAATCTCACGCTTTATAGCGTCTTCTAGAAATTCCCCCTCTTCAACGCCGCCACCGATAAGATGCCACGTATTTGGATATGGCCCAACATCTGACCTCTTTTTGCCAAAAAGCAGGTCGCTACCTTTTTCGATAACCGCGCTAACAATAATTCGAGTTTTCATATTATTTATTAAAAGGATTTTGAAAAATATCATCTAACGTTACTATCCGCACTTCTATTTGCTTTTGTTCCAAAGAGAAGTATTATACAGATAATTGGACAGAAACATAATTGTCTCTTTTAGTATATGTTTTATGCTTGAATAATCAAACATAACTTATCAGCCCGATAGAGAATTACACTATATGTTTCCGACTATTCAGCAATGTTCAAGTTTGCGAGCAAACATGCTCGTGAGAATATCTTTGAGCTTTCTTATCTCAAAGAAAGTTTATTGATAATTGATATCATGCTCAGATATGAGCACCTACAATTAGAATCTTCCAATAATAGATAATCAAATTTTTATGAATTCCGCTACCCACAACCTCCTCACCAAGGGAGTCTCCAACGTCATTGATCGAGACAATCTCCAGAAACGACTCGAAGCAGGGGAGAAACTCGTCGTCAAGTTCGGTATTGACCCATCTGGAACCATCGTCCACATCGGACATATGGTGCCAATCTTGAAGCTCAAACAATTCCAAGAACTTGGACACAAGGTCGTCTTCCTCATCGGAGATGCCACGGCTCAAGTCGGAGATGCGAGTGACAAGGATGCAGAACGTCCGATGCTCGCCCGTGAAGAGACGCGCAAGAATGCAGAAGTCTTTCTCCAGAAATTCGCGAAAGTCCTCGACCTCTCGAAAATCGAGGTCTACTGGAATAGCGAAGGTCTCGACACCGTCAACTTCGCCTGAGTTGGTGAGCTCGCCAAGAACTTCTCCGTTGCAGAGATGCTCGACCGTGACAACTTCTCCAAGCGGTACAAGGGTGGCATGCGTATAAGTCTCCAGGAGTTTCTCTATCCTATCATGCAGGGATATGACTCAGTTGCCATAGCGAAAAAATACGGAAGTTGTGACGTGGAACTCGGAGGAAATGACCAGTACTTCAATCTCCTTGCGGGTCGTCGTCTCATGGAGGCACACGGACTCCCGAAGCAGGATATCATGACATTTGACCTCCTCATCGGTTCCGATGGGAAGAAGATGAGCAAGACGAGCCCCAATACGATTGCCATCGACGAGGCTCCACAGAGCATGTATCAGAAGCTCATCAATGTCCGCGACGATCTCATCGTGACCTACTATGAACTCGCAACTGATGCCACTCTCGAAGAAGTCGAAACTGTCAAAAATCGTCTCGAATCCTGAGAACATCCAAATACTCTGAAAATCGAACTCGCCCAGCGTATCATCACCATGTATCATGGGAAACCATATGATGCGAGTGACGTAAGTAATATTGAGGGCATAAGAATACAAGATATTAAAATACCGTCTTATATTGAAAGGTTAATAAATGACTGATTGATAAAGAAACAAAATTCATTGAAAGACTACAAATTAAACGATAACTTAAATAGTAATGAATTTCACGAACTATTAGAAGGCTTATGATGATTTAGAATAGAAACAAATAATAACTTCACTGTCAGCTTTATTGAGGCTGCAAAATACATGTTTTTAGCAATATGAGAATTATCAGAAAAGGATATAAATAAGAAGGGTATTTCTGGTGCTATGCTAGAACGCTTAAATGATTTGGGTATAAAACCTATATATTCTGATATTAACTCAACAATCAAGAAATGAGATTTCTTAGAAATGATAAGTTGTGTAAGTTATCCTGGTGATGTATATGATGAGAATACTTCTACCAAAGATAATAAAGTTACTATTTCAATCTCCGACCTTCTCAAACAACTCGGATTTTGTGCCACTTCCGGTGACGTCCGAAATGCTCTCGCTGGAAACTCTATCCGTGTTGATGGAGTTGTAGTCACTGACCCAAAGTTTCTCGTCACTATCTCTGACCAGTGAACTCTCATCGAGATGGGAAAGAAGAAGGCAAAGAGGGTGTTTTTATAAAAATACTTGGAAAAAGAGAAAAATCACTATAATCAAGTTACCCTAATAATTCTTATCATGAGTGAAAGGACTTATACTGTTGAACAATTCCGTCTTGCAGTAAAACAGGATATTCAGACTCTTGGAGCAGAGCTCGAAAATGAGCTCAAAATCAGGAGAAATATCCTTGTTACACATTAGAAAATATGTGGAGAATTATTCTTACTGAACAAGCTCGAAGGAGTTTGATATCATACTTTGCTGCTTACCAGAAGTATTTTCTCGACCGGTTTAGTGATACAGGAATCTGGAGTGAGGATGTGATCCGAAAATGATATGAAAAGGATACTGAGGATCTCCTTGAACTATCGCTCGAAACTATTGAAGAGCATTTCCAGAAAGAAATCCTACCGTATTCAGAACTTGATAATCAGCGATATGCTGTTTTCTCGATGAAGGATAGATTCCTATGAATTACTTTTATCGAAGATACCAATACTAAAACTCGAACCATCCGATATCTCCGAATCTGGAGAAAGAAATAATCACGAACACTCATCGAGATGGGAAAGGAGAAAGCAAAAAGAGTGTATTTATGTAATCTTAGAATATATAAAATCATGAAGCCTCCCGTAATGCTTGTTGCAATAAAAGCAAATAGCGAAATACCACCAGAAGCTCATCTAACCGTTTACTGATTAATGGGTCAGGTTGTATCCCTTGCGCAACTAAATGCAAGATATATACGAGGAGTAGACCCTAAAGGTGGGATGACTGCTGATTATGATGTTGATTGAGCTCGCAGTGTTTTTCTCGGAGCTCTTTCGGCTCGAAGAATAGGTTTATGAAAGAATGAAAGAAGAAACCTGTACTGAAAACTCATCTTACCAGATTATGTAATTAATCAAGAATCTACAAAATATCAAGAATGAATCTGTAGTAGAGTTGAACAGATTCTTGCCATTGCGCCAAACTTATCTGATAATACCTTACAAGAATTATTTAATTTAGGACTTCCTCATTTTACTCCTGAGCAAATAAAAGTTCTTAAGTTTGATGAAATATTCCAACAAGTCATTGCGCCAGTTTTAATAGAAATCTACCGAGAACAATGACTTGCCGGTTTAAAAGATTTAATTGGGAAAAGAATCCAATAATACTATGCCCTTCCTCCTCATCTACGTCACTCATCCATCGAAGCCTGAAGCAGCCAGGATCACTGGCGAGCTTATCAACAAGCGGCTCATCGCCTGTGCGAACTACATGCCCATCCAGAGCGTTTTCTGGTGGGAAGGTTTCCCAACCACTACCGATGAGATAGCAACCATCTACAAGACCCGCATCGAGAACTGGGAAATCGTGAAATCCACGATAGAATCCCTCCACAAATACCAAGTGCCATGTATCATACGCCTCAGCGAAGTCACTGCCAATGAGACATATGAACAGTGGATTCAGGACGAAACAAAATCTTAACCTCACAAATTTATGCGCAAAAATCTCGTCAAAAAATGAGAAGAACATCTCCGTTATGAAATCCGTGAAATCGTAGAAATAGGAACAGAAATCGAGAAACGGTGAATTCCAATGATCTGGGAAAATATCTGAGATCCTGTAGCCAAAGGGGAAAAGATTCCAAAGTGGATGAAAGATGTGGTGTCAAATGCTTCACAAGATGATAAGACCTATGCCTACGCTCCAACCAAAGGTGATCTCTCAGCTCGGGAATTTATTCTAGATCATTTTTCAAACCGTCACCTCTGTACAGTCGAAGATATCATATTCTTCAATGGGCTCGGTGAAGCAATCAACAAGATTTTTTCCAATCTCTCAACTCATGCTCGTGTCATAGGTCCCAATCCGACCTATCCTTCTCATGCCACAGCAGAGTCTATGCACAATGGTTCTGAAGCTATTACCTACAGCTTGAAACTCTATGAGAATGGTGCTATCGATCTCGAAGAACTCGAAAATAAAGTTAAATACAATGAAAGTATCGCCGGTATACTTGTTATCAATCCCAACAATCCTACATGAGTAGTGTACTCAAAAAATGAGCTTGAAGCGGTCGTTGCTATTGCGAAGAAATACTGATGTTTTCTTATATTTGATGAAATCTACCAGAATCTTGTTTTTGATCAGAAAACAATTACACGACTCTCGGATATTATCGGCGACGTTCCAGGTATTTCTATGAAAGGAATCAGCAAAGAAATTCCTTGGCCATGAGCTCGATGCGGGTGGATAGAAATCTACAATGTTGAAAAAGATGAGAATTTTAGGTCCTATATCAATGCAATCCTGATTTCCAAGATGCTAGAAGTCTGTTCTACAACACTTCCACAAATTGTTTTCCCTGAACTACTCATGCATACAAAGTATCCTATGTTTTTCGAATCACGCATCGAGAAGTATCGTAAACGTATGGAAACTGGGCTCTCGATATTGAGCCAATGTCCCTATCTTGCGCCAATAAAACCCGATGGAGTTTTTTATCTAACGGTTCCATTTTCATCGGATACAACCATGCTCACAGGGAAGCAACTAGAATCAAAAAATAAAGATATCCGACTCTATATCAATTCTCTTCTCCAAAGAAACCTTCGTAAAGATAAGCGATTTGCCTATGAACTCATGTGAAGTGAGTGAGTCTGTGTTGTTCCGCTGTCAGGATTTCATTCTCCAATTGATGGCTTTCGTATGACTCTCCTGGAAGAAGATGAAGAGAAATTCATCGATACCTGTGAAAGAATTGTCAGAGGAGTTACTGCTTTTTTTCAAGAATAAACTATGATTCGCAAACTTACTAATCTCATCTTCGAATGTCTCCAACTCAAAGAAGTCAAACACGAGGGCTGGCGTATGGCTGGAATTCCCAATCCTGATTCTGTCGCAGAGCATAGCCTCAATGCGGCGCAAATTGCCTATATTCTCGCCAAGATGGAAGGTGCCGATGCCAATCGATGTGCTACTATGCTCGTCTGGCATGATATCGCCGAGACACGTATCGGTGATATGCATAAGGTTACCACTCGATATATCACCAACAAGATGGAGGCAGAAGAGGTTGTTATGAACGAGCAGTTTCAGGGATTTGATTTTTATGATGATATCATGAAACTCTTTCAGGAATATGAACATAGGGATACCCTAGAAGGTATAATTGCCAAGGATGCTGATTACCTCGAACAAGCCTTCCAAGCCAAAAAATACATGGAGCTCGGATATGCCGAAACCACCGATTGGATTATCAATGTTGGCAAAGCGCTCCGCACAGAGAGTGCCAAACAGCTCTGGAAAGAGCTCCAGACAACAGGATTCACTGACTGGTGGAAAAAAGGCAACCTCACAAAACTCGAACCAACAGAAATTTACCCTTAACAAATTATGCTTACCTACTGAAATGATAAACCAAAATTTACACTCAGAACGATCTTTGAACTTGCAGGACATCTCCACGAACTCAGGAAACATTGGTTCAAGATGTCTGTTTTGCTGTGACTATTTGTCACGCTCGTATCTCTCGAACCATATTTTTATAAGTGGCTTATCGAAGCTATACAGGAAGATCGTGGGATAGAGATGGTTATTGTGATTATCGTAATCTGGGGGATTACCTCAATAGGAGCCATCGTTGGTCGCTATATCTATGCGATGAATCTTCTCAACCATATCCAGGAAGATTGGAAAAATTTTCTCCTCAAAACCATGAGAAAGATGCAATCGCTTCCGATAGAGTATCATCACAATATCCAAGCAGGAGAGAAACAAAAGATTATCGATCGAGCATCAGAGTCAGTATGGTCAGTTGGGGACAATCTCATCCTCATGGTATTCCCACAACTGATTATCTTCGTTATCTTACTCGTTTGAGGGCTTTTTATCAGTCCTATTTTTACCTTCCTCTCACTCATATTTCTTCCATTTTGAATATGGGGAGTTACCTACCTCGGGAAACAAGCTCACAAAAATCAATCCACTGTCAATCCACTCTGGGACAAGGTTTTCGACCGACTCAATGATTGACTCGTCAATCTGCCTGTGATTCGCGTATTTGCAAGGAAGGAACGAGAGCTCGATGAAATGTCCCAAAGACTCGACCGAGCGGCAACAGGACAACATGAGGTGAGAAAAGACTGGGCGAGGTTTAATGCATTTGGAAGATTCTTTACTCTGATTGCCAAGCTAGTAACGATTGCTTCTGGAGGGATTCTCTTCTATACAGGAAAAACAGATCTTGCCACTTTTTTCTTTTTTATTGCCTTCACTGACCGTATCTATTCACCGATTATGGAGATATTTAGCGTGGTTCAAGCGACTGCAAGAGATGCGAGCTACTATCATAAGGCTCAAGAATTATTTAAGATGAGCAATGAGATTGATGCAGGAAAAAAGGTGTTAGAGAAAGTGAGCTCTTCCATCAGTTTCCAGAACCTCTCTTTCTCCTATCCATCAAATGATAGGGAAGTACTCCACGATATTGACTTCGAAATTCAGAAATGACAACGTATCGCACTCGTTGGACACACCGGTAGTGGGAAGTCCACTATCACCCAACTCCTCATGCGATTCTATGAACCCAGTGCAGGAAAAATCATGATTGATGGCACGAATGTTTTTGACTTTACCCTCGAATCCTATCGACAAAAGTTCGCCGCCGTATTCCAAGACACCACGCTCTTCAATGAAACCATTCGTCACAATCTTGAGTACGTCCGAGACAACATTAGTCAAAAAGTTCTCGAAAAAGCCTGTAAACAAGCGAATATCTTCGACTTCATCAATTCACTTCCCGACAAGTGGGAGACTGAGGTAGGGGAGCGTGGTCTCAAACTCTCTGGAGGCGAGAAGCAAAGAATCGCAATAGCCCGTGTAATGCTCGCCAATCCAGATATTCTCATCCTCGATGAGGCAACAAGCGCCCTCGATACCAAGACAGAACGCCTCGTTCAAGAGGCATTTGATCGACTCATGGAGTGAAGAACTAGCATCATTATAGCCCACCGACTCTCAACTATCATGAATGCTGATATCATCTATCTCCTTGATAAGTGACGCATTATCGGCAGTGGAACTCACACTGAGCTCTACGAGAAATCGGAAGAATACAAAGAAATGGTTGATCTCCAACATGATGGGTTTGTGGGGGTAA
>JAYRRZ010000016.1:0-12038 GCA_041909865.1 Candidatus Altimarinota bacterium
AATTCGGAACTGAAGAAGAAACAGATTGGTCCTATATAGAAAATCCGGATGATGGAATACTGAGTCCTCATGAACAAGTTCTCAAGACCTTCATAGAAGCTGCTACTTGAAAGTGAATCAAGATTGGGTTGTTTGATAATTAAATTTTACCTTATAAAATAGGTATCAGAAAATCTGATGCCTTTTTTATAAATACGATACAAAATTTAGCAAGAAAAAAGTAACGAGGTAATCCTGAATTCATGCGGAGCAATTTTTTTCCGCTTGCAATACTATGAAAGTGAGTAGACTTTAGGAAATAAAAAAAGAATTTGTGTTTCTTATAATGTAATCTCGTTGTTTTTTACTAACTCTTTCAAATATGTCACCTACATCACTTCTGCGTTTTGTTGTATTTATCATACTATTGTTCAATGTTCCTATCTTGACTTATGCCATAAGTGGTTCTACCCTAAAACCAAATCTCCAAACCCAACTAAGAATCCAGAAAGCGAATACTATCAAAGCAGCAAATATGAAGCGTCTCGCAACTCTCCGTGCCAACAAGAGAGTACTCAAATACATAACATCAACTATTTCAAATACTCTCACCACTTCATGAAAAACCCTTCCATCTCAAGTGTCAACTATCACAAATAACCAAACTACCTTACGGAAAACTCGACCATCAAAAGTATCAACTCAACTCCAAGCGCAACCAACCATCACATGAGTCGATACAAATCGCACCAATAATACAAACTGATGGCTCAATTGGTACAATAAGTATCATCGTCTAATTGGGGTTAATACCAACCATATCATGGTATTCATGAATATGCCTCAGTCTGCTTCTGAGATAGATGGGGCATCCTACTATATGGCTAATATTGCTAATGAGTTTGCTACATATAGTATCACTCCTATTTTTATCTTTGAACCCATAGGAGATAATAGTTCTGCTCTCCGTCTTTCCAGTATCAAGAATTGAGCTTATACTGCCAATTTGGAACTCCTTTTCTCAAAGCTCAAAAATGATCGAAATATTACTGAAGACAAGCTCGGGATTATCGTACCATATCCAGAACTCAACACTCCTGCCTTTGATAGAACAGGATTTGTTCCTGGGGATTTCTCTATACTTGTAAATAACTTCTTTTCGAGTATTAGAAAGTACTATCCGACTCTCCGTGGAGGACTTTTGCTCGATAGTCAGTCATACGACGTATGAGAGAGTTGGGGTCAGGGTTCGTATGATAGTTTCCTTCCATATATCTCTGGTATTAATCCAGCATACATACAAACCTTCTGAATACAATGATTCCCTTGGATCAGCACAGATGGAAGGTCACAATCATATAATCCAAGTGAATTCTTACCAACAGCCATCACTGAAGAGGCAGCCAATGTTCTCCAGACCAGAAACGTATGGATGAATACGGGTACTATGAAGCGCAAATATCAATCAAGAACCATCGCTATAACACCTGAAGAACGTACTACTGAATTAGCTGGAGTTATGAGTCAAGCTATGCTCCTCCAGTCACATGGATATGATGTGCTAGTTCATCTCTTTGCCCAAGATAAATTCGGAACTGAAGAAGAAACAGATTGGTCCTATATAGAAAATCCGGATGATGGAATACTGAGTCCTCATGAACAAGTTCTCAAGACCTTCATAGAAGCTGCTACTTGAAAGTGAATCAAGATTGGGTTGTTTGATGAATAATTTCTCAACCAAAAAATACCTGAACAGATGCTTTTTCCCATTGGAGTATATAATCTATGATGAAAATCACGTAAGCAATAGCAATAAGCAAGATAAGGATTGTCTCAACAAATGGTAACTTTCCCAAAAAAACCTTTATCTTCCAAAAAAGAACAATACAAAGGTGTACAATAAATGAGAATCAGAAGTTCATTTGCATAGGGCAGGAAACTATACGTGGAGAATAAATGGTCACTCAATAGTGAGTGAGTAAAAGTAGGATTCTACTCACGTTAATAGTTTTGTCAAGCATACTCGTAAAAAAAACCATATTTTAGAGAATATTTCATGGCGTATACTTCTAACGAGATAGAACTAGATGATATTTTCTCAGTATATCTCTTGAGAAGAAAAAGTTCTTTGGAAAACAATAGACCGTCTAATGAAAAAAGTATTCCAAAATATCAGAAAGAGCGAAATGATGTTCGGTAATAAAACTCCCAATAATAAAGAAAATATTTTTTAGAGAAAGTGATAACATAAGCAATACAATGGATGTGGCAAGTATGCGATCTCGTATTCAGTGTTTCATGTATTTATTTTATCGTAACCCGATCAGCCCTTTTCCATATAAGATCCCTCTTTCGAAAAATTATCTCACGCAAGAACTCATACCCAATGATATACGCATTAATAAAAATCACAAATACATAGTGAGGAAAATAAAGGATGAGATCATACCTCTTGCTCACAAATGCCGCATAAGAAGCAAAGGAAAATGCTCATAAGAAATATAATGGCAAAAGATGAGTAAAAAATAGTCCCGGGTAAATCAGAGGAGTAACGAGGGTAATAAAACTATAAATAACTCCATCAATAAATATAGAAGTAAGAACGAATCATGCGGCAGGATTTTTGAACATGATTGGCCAATATTTTCGTATATTTTGCCATCCGCCACCGTACCATCGCTTCATCTGTCGTATATAGGATGAGAGGTTAGGTGGATCTTGGGTATATACTATGGCATCAGTATTGTAGAGTATCTTCATTCATCTGAGATGTATCTGGAAAGTAAAGTCTAAATCCTCTGTTACCGTATCATGAGTAAACTTAAGCTCCCTCAAAAGAGATGTTCGTATAGCAGTAGCGCAGCCAGGCATCACATAGACGTATCCGATGATTGATTGAGCCTGTTTGAAGATGTTTTGACCAATGATATAATCAATCTCTCGACATGCAGTAATCCAATTATGCTTTAAACTGGATACATATCCTCCTACCGCTGCCACATTATATTCAGGATCCTGCTCAAAACTTTTCTCTATATTCAACACAAAATCCTTATCCAATACCGTATCTGCATCAGTCATAATAACGATATCTCATGTAATGTGGGGAAGTCATTTCTGTTGGGCTTTACTCTTATTTCCAGTATTCTCTCTAAGATTAAGAGGATGAAAGTTGGCATGCTTGGACTCGAAATCATGGAGTATAAATTCTGAATTGTCGGTACTTCCATCATTCACAACAATAACCTCGTCAAGAGGTCTTGACTGGTGAAAAACCGCCTCCAGTGATTTTTTTAAACTCTTTTCTTCGTTGTACGATGGGACGAGGAGTGATATCTTCATGAGCGAAAATTGTGCTTTTTTATTGATTAAACCAGTGACAGTAGATTATTCGTGCATTGCTCGTAACCTCCTCAAGCTTTTCTAGAAGAAGTACATGAACTTCTCTTTTATCAACAGATGGACTGATAGTAACATATTCCTTGATTGAATTTTAATCATCTGGTTAAACGGAAAGTTCTCAGCATGATACTATTCCTCAACCTAGACCATAAAATACTAAAGGAAACTATCCGAGATATAACTTTACCTTCATCTATATTAATCATACTGAAAAAGTATAGTAACTATTATTATATATGAAATATACTATATAGCAATATTTTTTTATGTTTTTTACTCTTGAATCTAACCAGTTCTGAACACTATTTTCCTTTGCCTTTCTCTGTTTTTTTTATACAATATGGCCGAACCTAATACCAAAATATGTCTACTATCTACGATAAATACGAGATTGTCATGGGCCTCGAGACACATGTTCGCATCAAGTCCAATACAAAGATGTTTTGTTCTTGTGCGAATGCTCTTGAACTCGCCCCAGAACCAAATATCAATGTTTGTCCAATATGTATGGGATTCCCTGGAATGCTCCCAACCCTATCCGCTGGAGTGGTGGATCTGGCAGTTCGAGCGAGTCATGCACTCTGCAGTAAAGTTCAAGAATACAGTGAATTCGACCGGAAGAGCTATTTTTATCCAGATCTCCCGATGGGATATCAGATTACTCAAATGTATCATCCAATTACTGTGGGCGGAGAAGTCCGAACATTGGTTCATGGGGAATTGAAGGCATTCCGTATCCATCACATGCATATCGAGAATGACGCTGGGAAACTCGTACATGCGAGCGGCAAGACTCTCTGTGACTACAATCGTGCTGGGTCTCCTCTCATGGAGATTGTAACTGAACCAGACTTTAGGTCCAAGGCGGATGTTCTCTCCTATCTCGAAGAAATCCAGAAACTCATGCGCTGGTGTTGAGCCTCAGATGCTGATATGGAAAAATGACAACTTCGCTGTGACGTCAATATCTCTGTTCGTCTCAAGGGGGAGACCAACTTCCGAACTCGTGTAGAACTCAAAAATATCAACTCTTTCTCCAGTATTGGTCGTGCCATCGATAATGAGTTTGAGCGACAGATTGAACTATATGAAGCTGGACAATCACCCGACCAAGAGACTCGAGGATGGAACGATGAAAAGGGGTATTCAACACCGATGCGTTCCAAAGAAGATGCCATGGATTATCGCTACTTCCCAGATCCCGATCTCCCACCACTCACACTCACAAGAGAATTTATCGACGAACGAAAGATCGGAGAACTCCCGATTGACCGCCGACTCAAGTACAAGAACGAATACAAACTCATCGAGGATGATGCTCGTATCCTTTCCAATGATCGTATTACCAGTGATTTTTATGAAAAACTCGTGGAGCTCACTGGTGATTCAAAAAAATCTTGCTCCTATATTACCACTGTCCTTTTCGCGATTTTTGAAGGCCATCATGAGAAACTCGATATTACCCACATAAAAGCCGACCCAAGCGAGATAGCCCGAGTGATTCAACTCGTCAATGAAGATGCTCTCTCATCAACCAATTCCAAGATAATCATTGAGAAACTTGTCTTCGAGTGAGGTATGGCTGATGCCTGGGTAGATTCGATGAATCTGCGTCAGACCAATGATACGGGGGCGCTTGAGACAATCGTTGATACCGTGATTGCAAACAATCAGACACAAGTCCAAGAATACAAATCAGGAAAAGAAACCCTCTTCGGATTTTTTGTCGGACAGTGTATGAAAGCATCCGCAGGGCAGGGAAATCCAAAAATCTTCACAGATATTCTCAAGAAAAAACTCTCCTAGTCTTGGGGAGTATTCTATTTTGACATAGTACTATATTTATGATATAATTATCACGTAATTTCAGTAAATGCGAAAAATCATCGGTATACTCATACTTCTGTGCATGATTGGATTCCAAGAGTCTTTTGCGGCATCAGGAGTTATTCTCAAGCCAAATCTCGTGGCACAGATGAAGTTCCAAACAATTCAAGACAAAAAAGCGGCAAATATGCAGAGACTTGCAATACTCCGAGCAAACAAGAAGACCCCATCAACCACTCAAGCTTCAGGGCCAACACAACAAACCCAAAGGAGCAAAAATAATACAACAAAAACTTCTATCTCAAAACCCCCTCAGAAGATTCAGCTTGCTTCACAACCAAGTATTTCTTCGGTAGATATGGATCAAGTGAGAACCGATTGGCTCTCATGGTATAATACCCATAGATCATCTCTTGGACTCGGAACATATACCTATGACTCGAGATTGGATGCTACGGCATACAGCTGGAATAGAGAGTTTGCAAATGGAAAATGACAGAATCATCATCGAAGAAGTCCATGAGACAGCTACTATAGCTACCCAATAATTACTGAATGGTTCAAGGATAGGGGAGTGGTTGCAAAGGTCATAAATGGTGTCACTACAACGGAGAATGTTGGTTTTGGGGTATATCGATGCTCATCTGGAGATTGTACCAATGCTCTCATCAACTCAATACGGAGTACGTTTGATTTCTTTATGAGCGAGAAATCCTATAATTGACTCCATTACAGAAGTATTGTTCAACCAAACTTTTCCAAAGTCTGACTCTCAGTGGTGGTTGTCCCAGAAGAAGGTCGATACTATCTCACGATGCACTTTGTAACAGAACTCCAATAATCAAAAAAGAGGTCCTATGATCTCTTTTATTTGCTATACTAGATAAGTGGTTCTTCGGAATCCGCAGGATCCATCCCCATAATATCACAAACATACTTCTGCACTTTTTCTATAGCCAGTCATGTTTGCTGAGTGACTCTCTCAATAACTTGATAAAGTGTTTCTCCCTTATTTTTAATATCAGGAAGGAGTATCTTTACCCTCTGATAATCAGAATCATTAGAATCTACCGTATTGTCTGGAACTGTTGTTTCTGTCATAGAAGAAAATATCTTAGATATCAAGATTTACGACGCTCTTTGCTCGTGTCTGGATGAAGTGTTTGCGAGGTGGAACCTCCTCTCCCATGAGAATACGGAATACCTCATCCGCACGCTCAGCATCTTCGATGGTCACACGAAACATCTTTCTCTGATCTGGGTCCATGGTTGTTTCCCAGAGTTGATCTGGATTCATCTCTCCGAGACCCTTATAGCGTTGAACTCCTTCTGTTGTCACTCCTTCTTCATTGATAATACGTACTTTTTGTTCATCGTTGTACGCATACCATGCTTGTTTCCCTTTTGAGAGCTTGTAGAGTGGGGGGTTGGCAATATAGATATGCCCATTCTCGATGAGAGTCTTGAAGTATCGGAAAAAGAATGTGAGAAGAAGTGTACGAATATGCGCCCCATCCACATCCGCATCAGTCATGATAACTACTCGGTGATATCGGAGACGGCTATAATCAAATGACTCACTAATAGACGTTCCGAGAGCGATGATAAGATTCTTGATTTCTCCGTTGGCAAATACTTTATCGAGACGAGCTTGTTCAGTATTGAGGATTTTTCCACGGAGTGGAAGAATAGCCTGGAATTCACGATTGCGCCCCTGTTTTGCAGAACCTCCCGCAGAGTCACCCTCCACGATATAGAGTTCACACTTGGTTGCATCCTTGCTCGAACAGTCAGCGAGTTTCCCTGGAAGGCCAGAACCTTCGAGGGCTCATTTTCGGATGATAGTGTCACGAGCATTGCGAGCTGCAGCACGTGCACGAGCGGCAAGGAGACATTTTTCGATGATGGATTTCGCGGCACGAGGATTCTCAGAGAGGAAATCATAGAATGCTTCACCCATTACTCGATCTGTTATTCACTTTGCTTCTGGCGTTCCGAGTTTTCCCTTGGTTTGTCCTTCAAATTGTGGTTCTGGAACCTTTACAGAAATAATCGCAGTAAGCCCTTCTACCACATCTTCATTGGAGAGATTCTGATCTTTTTCCTTGAGTATCTCTTGCTCACGGGAATACTTGTTGATGGTACGAGTAAGTGCCATCTTGAAACCAACAACATGCGTACCACCTTCTGGAGTGATAACATTGTTTACGAAAGAAATAGTTTTCTCATTGTAATCATCTTTTTTGTACTGGAGAGCAATCTCGACAGAAACATTGTCAATCTGCTTCTCGACATAGAACACTTCATCAGCCACTGGATCAACCGAGCGATTGAGATAGTGAACGTAGGACTCAATTCCCCCTTCGAAAAAGAATCGATACTGAGTATCAGCGAATTCATTGACAAGCGTAATAATAACGCCCTTGGTGAGATATGCCTGTTGTCTGAGACGTACCTTGATAGTATCATAATCAAATGCTACCGTTGTGAACATAGTGGCATCAGGCCAGAATCGAACTATTGTCCCATGTTTGTGAGTTTTTTCTCCTGTTGGTTCAACTGGTCCATCAGGAACTCCTACTTTGTATGATTGAGTAAATATTTTTCCATCCTTGTGAACCCATACTTGCATCTTGGTAGAAAGCGCATTTACGACCGAGGCACCCACTCCATGGAGCCCTCCAGATACCTTGTATCCTGATTCATCTCCACCAAATTTTCCTCCGGCATGGAGAACCGTCATCACGGTTTCGAGGGCTGATTTCCCAGTCTTGGCATGAACATCTACTGGGATACCACGACCATCATCCTCAACCGATATTGAACCATCAGCATGCATAGTGACGATAATATTCTTAGCATGACCTGCCATAGCTTCATCGATAGAGTTGTCAACAATCTCCCATACGAGATGATGGAGACCACGCTCATCAGTGGAGCCGATATACATTCCGGGACGCTTGCGAACTGGTTCGAGGCCTTCGAGAACTTGGATATTACTACTATCGTACGACATGGAAAAAGTATTTAGGTTTTAGTGTTTGGGCTTTAGAAAAGAATATTTCTAATATCCAAAATCCGAAGGATTGTATAAAAAATGGCGGAAAAGTAAAGCTGATTCTTTCATTTTTGGCAACAAGAAATAAAATTGACAATAATTAAAAATACATTATATATACTGTATACATTTGCTATTTACAATATTATCAACTCCTGCCAATATGAGTAATCTATTATGGCTCAATATGGGTTTGTCTTCGGAATGAGCCTCTCCATGAGAAACTGAGCCAGATGATTCGTGAACATCTAAGTGAACCTCTCCATGAGAAACTGTGCCAGATGATTCGTGAACATCTAAGTGAACCTCTCCATGAGAAACTGAGCCAGATACTAAGAAAAAAACGGCATTAAGTATTCTTTGAAACTCTATAATGTGGAGTCCTATGATTAGGTCGATGCATGATTATCTAATGAAACTTGCAGAAGAAAATGGATGTACTGTATTGGGAACCCCGAGCATAGAAAGCTTCGCAGCTATTCTGGACGAAAGAAAGAGCTTAGAACCAGGCAATCCAGGCTTCATAGACGCCATCCTATTACCAAAAATATGGAGACTCGATGACACTCTGGAAGCACTTTGAAAAAGACCAGGTGAGGGAACACTAACTTTTGAAATTGCTCTCCAGATACACCATATACTAGAGAACGATAGAAGATATGCGCCATACAGAGGACGACCAACTTGATTTCCAAGAAGCATAAAAGAATGGGCTGATTGAGCGTATCATATAACACTATTCACCTGATTAGATTCCCCTGATAAGGAAAAAAATACCAGTCTGACACTTCCATCAGGATTTGCGAGAGGGTTGAGACATGTGACTTTGGAGGAATTGATAGGGTCTATTGGGTCCAAATAACTATAGTTATTTGGGGGTTTTGACCTGATACCACGAAATCTATGATTTGGTGTTCCCATGGGAATATTCGGAACACACGGAAAAATACCATCAAGATATTCAGGAGTTTTATTTCTGAAGCCAAGGAAACGCGGCAAAACTTCGAATCGTCATAAAAATGTATTTCAAGAGTCACTTACTCATTAGTAAGCTCTTTTCGAAAAAATTTTTCTCACCCCAAGGGTATAATAACTTCCAAACTTCATTTCATGAAGTAAAGGGTGTCCTCGAACTTCTCGTTTTTGCACATTTCTGGTATATCATCCAATCCTATACTTTCCTATAATCTCATCGCATGGATGATGGTATCTGTGTTTGAGAGGGTAGTATTTTTATCTTCTTCAATGTATGCAAGCAGAAAGTCTCTTAACTCCATAGCTACAACATCGTGTGAAAGGGGAATGTCAATAACAGGAGAAAGTTTTTTCCGTGGGATGATTCGGAGAAATGATGGAACATTGGTAACAGAAATGATGGAGAATTTTTCTATATCACGAAGTTCATATACTGATCCTCCCACTCGTACAGAATGTTCATCGATTTCAACATGAGTCATTGGAGCGGCATTATTTTCCATGAGGATATAGACTCAAGCAAAAAGAAATGCCACAATAGAAAGCGGATAAATTCCATCGTAGATTCAATATCCGACCAGAATGAGTACCACAGTGATGGCAGAAATATACCATGCAGGTGAATGCTCCTTTCGAGATGAGAATGACCAAGAAAACATACTATGTATTAGATGAAAGAATTTCTACAAATCGAGTCACAATAAACCATGCCATTATTGAGATGACAAAACCAATCATCGCTCATTTCATTCCAGCTTTTGCCTTGTCAACTCCAGAGCTATCACCAGTAATTCCCGATGCAAGCTGCATCTTGACAGAGTGATAAATAAGTGCTACGACCGATATACTTCCGGCAATAGCCAGCAAGAATTCTATGAGCGAAACTATTGCGAGAGGAATATCATTCAGGGTAACTTGTCCATTTCTGAGATTCTGAGAATCAAGACCAAGAACATTGTCAGCAGTGGTATTAACAAGATCCCTTGCTGCTGGCGCTCATGAGACAAATGTATCAAAAAATCCAAAAGAACACACAAATATGGAAAGCAGGATGAAAAATCTCATGGGAAGTTTTAGAGTATATACGAGAGATTATATCAAAAATTGGAGAGAAAAACAAACTTTAATTAGAGAGAAAAATAAACTTTTTACATCCTTTTGCATTATAGTGGCTTTTTTGTATACTGCGTATAGTTGAGTAGAGGAGCAGTAGAGTGGCTGAACGCTAAAATATTCATCCTCTCTTATTGTATTTTCTCGCTACTCTCCAAGTCTATCATCAAACCAGTCTCCTATTTTATGAAAACTCCTCTCTCCTGGATATCTCTCTACACCCCACTTCAATCACTCATAGCCAAACAATCTATGAAAGAGCTCGCACATGAGTATTCTATTCATACGGCAGAAATCGATGGAATCGAAGAACACTTTCTCGACAAGGTTGTTGTAGGAAAAGTGCTCTCTTGTGAGAAGCATCCAGAGAGCAAAAAACTCTCTATTGTTCGAGTATATCTCGGAGAACATGGAGAGGAAACGATTCTCACTGGAGCGGCGAATATTGTAGATGCAACCTATGTTGCTGTTGCAACAGTGGGAGCTGTGCTTCCAGGGGATTTCACTATTGGAGAACGCATGATGGCAGGGATGATGAGTCGTGGGATGATATGTTCTGATGATGAACTCTGACTTGCGACCGAACGATCCGAAGGTATCATGAATCTTGAGGAACATTGGGATAGAGAAACGCTGGAATCCATGCTTGGAAAATCATTTTTTGATCTCACCCTCCCATTTGTCGGGATGAATGGAACGGTATACTATTTCTCACTTCGAGATGCCACATTCGAGATTGACAACAAATTTATTACCAATCGTCCCGATCTTTTCTCTGTCTATGGTAATGCTCGTGAGTGGCATGCAATATTTGATATTCCATTTACAGAATACTCGAGCAACCAACAACTCGCAACCAACAGTCAATTTCCTATAACCATCGAAACTGACAAAGTTCTCTCATATCACGCGAGAAAGATGGAGTGAGTTTCGGTAAGAAAGAGTCCATTCGGGATGAGTGTCATGATGGAACGTTCTGGTCTCACTCCGAAGATGGATATCGTTGATATCACCAATTGTATCTTGACAGAATTCGGTCAACCGATGCATGCCTTTGATGCTGACAAAATTAATTGAGGTATTGTCATCCGTATGGCAAAAGAAGGAGAAAAACTCCTCGCCCTCAATGGAGTAGAATATGTTCTCACTCCAGATGACATGGTAATTGCTGATCATGAGAAACCCATAGCACTCGCTGGAATCATTGGTGGTATGGAGAGTGCGGTAACCGAATCCTCAACCAATATCATCTGGGAATCTGCTTGTTTTGATGCCGTAAATATCCGACTCAGTGCCCAGAGACATGGAATCCGAACTGATGCAAGTACCAGGTATGAGAAGTCTCTTGATCCACTCTTGGCAGAATTTGCCCTCCCAAGAATCACTGATTATACGAATTTTCTCTGAAAAACAGGAACCATCACGAGTAGTGCGAGTTATGTTGATGTATCTCAAATCAATCATATCACTCTTGATATACCCTATGATTTTATCAACATGAAAGCGGGGGCTACCATTCCAAGAGAAGAAGTACATGATATCCTCACTCGTCTCTGATTCACCATCACCACAAGTGACACCAGCTTCACGGTACAAGTTCCATCATGGAGATCGAGCAAAGATATCTCGATAAAAGAAGATATTGCAGAAGAAGTAGTCAGAATCTACTGATATGATCAGATAC
>JAYRRZ010000017.1:0-3144 GCA_041909865.1 Candidatus Altimarinota bacterium
TCTTCATCACGAGGATATAGCTAATGATGGATTCCAAACCGATGAAGCATATGCAAGCTTTACTGAGAAATGGATGAGGCTCACGATACCATTTCTCAGAGAGAAAAACGCAAGTTATATCTTTAACTCAGATAAGATGATCTTTGCTCTCCGAGATGGTATGAAACGAGCGGGTTGGAAATTCTCCCAACTCATCATCTGGGTAAAAGATAATGCAATCATATGAAGGCTCGATTACCTCCCTCAACATGAGCTCATCGCCTATGGGTGGCATGGAAAACACGCTTACTACTGAGGAAAATCGAAGAGTATTCTCGCATTCGCAAAAGTTCGCAAGAACATAATACATCCGACAATGAAACCAATTCCACTACTTCGAGAGCTTATTCTGAACTCCTCCAAGCTTTGAGATACGGTATATGATCCATTTGGTGGATCAGGGAGTACGCTCATCGCTTCAGAACAGACAGGTAGGAGATGTATCATGGTAGAACAGAGTTCCGTATACGTTGCTCGCATTATTGAACGATGGGAAAAACTCACAGGTAAGAAAGCTGAGCAAATCTTCTAAGGATCCGGACTCTGAATCCTGAGCCCTTTCCTATACCCCTTCCTTATATATTTATAACATTTCTTTTTATGACAGAAACTTTACGAACATACTGACGACAGAAGAGACTCAAAAAACTCTTTCTCGAACAACTTGCAAAAACTCCTATTGTCTCGCTTGTTTCAGAGAAGATAGGAGTTCCCCGATCTACATACTACCGTTGGGTCAAGGAAGATCCAGATTTCTGACTCCTAGCACAGGAAGTATATACAGAATGAATAAAATGACTCAATGACATGGCTAACTCTCAGCTTATGAAGCTTGTAAAGGACTGAGATAGGCACGCTATAACTTTTTGGCTTCGAGGTAGAGATCCTGAATTCTGAGGAACTATAACAAGAATAAAGAAGCCAGAAGGACTCGCAGGACTTTCCAAGGAAAAAAGAGACATTTTGAAACAGCTTTTTGAACATCGAGAAGCTGTCTATAGGGGTATGATGGAGGAAAGGAATCCTATTGTAGATAATTCCTCAGACTCAAATAACTTAAGTGATTCAAATGATTTGAGTAATACAGAAGAAACATGAGAAGAAATAGCATCTTAATGCTCTTTTTTCTCACTTTCGCCTAGACTTCCGAGTGGAAAAATACATATATGTGTCTTGTAGGATAATAACTTCAAGACTATGATCGAAACGCTCGAAAGACCAAAAACATCATCCACGAAACCAGAGACGGGAGGATGAAATCCTTGGGAAAACATTCGAAGTTTCTGAGAGGATCAGAAGAAAGATTCTTCTTGGGGAAATACTTCTCAGAATATAGAAAAGATCTACTGCTTATATGTGAGAAAGTCATCGGAAGATGATGAACGACAAGCACTCTCACTCGATTCTCAGATTGAAGCGATGAGAAAGGTGGCAGATCGAGATGGACTCAATGTGGTTGAGATTATTCGGGAGAGTAAATCAGCGAAAGCTTCATGAGCTCGCGAAGGATTCAATGCTCTCCTCGAATGACTCAGACAATGACGATATAACTCTATTCTCTCATGGGCTCCAGATAGACTCTCGAGAAATGCCTGAGATCTTGGATCAGTAGTTGATCTCATGGATGAATGAAGACTTCAAGAGATACGAACCAATGGTCAGACTTTTAAGAATGCTCCAAATGAGAAATTTCTCCTCATGATTCTCTGCTCTCAGGCAAAGCTCGAGAATGATAATAGAAGTATAAATGTTGTAAGATGACTCAAGACCAAAGCACAGACGGGACATATTCCTCATAGGGCACCACTTGGATATCTCAATGAAAGAAGTTTCATGAGAAACGGTGGTCGTATCATCATTGATCCAGAAAGAGCTCCATATATAAAGCTCATATTCGAGAAAGTCGCTCACGAGTGAATGAGTGGTCGAGCTATATACAGATGGCTTCTAGAAGATACTCCTATGAGAACTCATTCGGGAAAACCTGTGATGGTATCTGCTATTTATACACTCCTCAATAATCCTATGTACTATGGTATGTATGAATATCCAAAAGGGAGTAAGAATTGGTGTAAGTGAAGTTATGAACCAATTATTACCAAGGAACTCTTTGATGAAGTACAAGATCAACTCAATCTCTCACCGAGATATAGACCACGGAATAAGAACTTCGAATTCACGAAGATCATGAAGTGTGGTATGTGTGGATCTGGGATAACCGCTCAAGAGAAGTTCAAAAAGATACTTGGTCAAAAAGAACCAAAAAGTTATATCTACTACCACTGTAGTAAATACCATGACCATCATTGTCCAAATCCGATGATTCGAGAAGATGCTCTCATTATCCAACTCCTAGATATGGTAGATACCCTCGATGTAAATACCATATCTCTCTCGGATACTCTCAAAGAAGAAATACGAAGATACAATCTCTTCCAATCCCAACTTCTCAAAAAAGATTCTCGAGATGTCGTTTCTGTGAAGCAGATTAACCTGAGAGAATTTATGAGGTACATCATAGCCAATGGAAGTAAGGATGAAAAACGAGAGATTCTCGCTATGATACAAGCAGATATTCTCCTCAAAGAGAAACAGATATATGTTGAGGAAAAATCTGCAACCAAGTTGGACAACTCGGAACTTGTACCAAAAAATAAGAAATGAAAAAAATTATATACTGAAGATTCCTGATCATTAAGCGTATATTAAAAAGTTCGAATCCAAGAAACTCTAGAAACAAGGACACATATATAACCACAAGAAATCAAAAAAGAAAGGAACTCTCCAAATCGGAAAGTTCCTTCTATTTTATGCGGAAACTGAGTGTTATGTGAAACGCAGGCAACATGGTCTGCGAGCTCGATTTTTTATGGCTGGGGTAGTAGGATTCGAACCTACGGATGCCGGATTCAGAGTCCGGAGCCTTACCACTTGGCGATACCCCAATAGAGCGAGAACGCACGAAGTGTATAAAAAGTATAGTATTTTGCAAGTTTTTTTGACTTCAATCGTGCTAACTCTCTTTGGTGAGAGCATTTATGAGATTCCTGATAAGTTGTATTTTTTTATCGAGAGGAGACTTGTTCGTGAGGATTTCATTGACAA
>JAYRRZ010000018.1:0-49044 GCA_041909865.1 Candidatus Altimarinota bacterium
GAAATGTAGGAATCGGAACCAGTAGTCCAACACAGAAATTGGATGTGGAGTGAAATGTTCGTATCAATGGTACTGCCAATGTCTCCAATGCTAACATTGGACAGGTGGATACCAATCGGATTTGTCTCAGTGGGAATTGTAGAATGAAAGCATGGTCAGAATGGGAAGATGTCCCGCTATCGGACGTGGCAGATTATAATATTGATTGTGAATATCGTTATAAGCAACAATTTATCATGGATGCAAACTATCATTGGGCCAATGCCACCATCTCATGGAGTTATGCGTCCACGATATCACCAAAGTACTTATGAAAAATACTCTCATGAGATTTTTACTATGGAGTACCCAGCAGTGACAAAGGTCATTATTATTATAGGACGAGCACAGGAAGTCAGGTGATTACTACCAATGTTACGATATTAAAAATGGAGAAAAAATGTCCTTAAGCACTCTTTCTATTAAAAAAGAACTAGACCTTCTTTTTTAGTGCGCAAGTTTCGAGATGGATGAGAGTCTCATAGAGAGCATACAGGAGTCCGAGGAGTCCGAGGAGCTTGATGCCGAGGAGTCACTCGTACGGGAGAAAGCTCATGAGTCCGAGGAGTCCGAGAGAGGAGGCGAGGGTGATACCACAGCAGGAACATCCAGAGAGGACCGTTCCGATGATGCCACCGATGAGTCCAATCCCTGTTTTTTTCTTCATCTTGGTTTTGTCTCCGAGAGCATATCCTCGGTAGAGAAAGCTTGTTATAAAGAGGGGAAATAGGAGAATAATGATGATAGAGAGAAGGATATCGAGGTAGACATAGAGGGTTTTTCCTTCGGCTCAGAGATTCCCAAGAGTGATTGCCACATCGGTTGTGAGCCACCAAACAATACCCGCAATAAGTACTAGTATGCTATAGAGGGCAACCCAGATATATGAAGAGAAGATTTTTTTGAGAGAAGAGAGGAACATAGTGAGGAAAAAAGAATTGATAGGTTCCATCCGTTTTATCAGAGTTTGCAAGTATGAAGCCGAGAAAGCTCCGGTCTTTTTGTTGATATTCGTTGTCTAATCGACCGCCTGAATCATCACTTCGATACATCCGATAATAGCCCAAACTGTCATAATGAGTCGCGCTTCATCGATATGGAGTACATGGAGAGCGGTCATGACCATGATTCCAGCGATGATGAGGATGGACTGTCGTACACTCGCATTCATTGTCTGAATATGAACATCCCCTCGATAGTAGATTTTTTTTATGAAAAAAATAATTGGAGCCAAGAGGCTTGCGCCTCAGAGAAATACCCCAACTCCCATAAGAGAAAAAGCCATCTTGAGATCATTGAACGGATTCATATAGAATATGAGGAGTCCGATGGAGGTGGTGCTCGAGAGAAATATGAGCATCAGGATGAAGAGGTAGGATTTGATTGACATGATATT
Source organism: Candidatus Altimarinota bacterium (assembly GCA_041909865.1). Lineage (GTDB taxonomy): Bacteria > Patescibacteriota > Gracilibacteria > BD1-5 > UBA2023 > JABFSX01. The sequence continues at coordinate 1,436 of JAYRRZ010000018.1, forward strand.
TGACAAAAAACTCTATTTAGAGTATAATTTCTATATAGTATGAGATTACTCAGAATCTCCTTATTTTCAAGTTATGACTACACATAAAAAGAAACGCTTCGACTTTTTTGCAGAATACCACAAGGAAAAGATTTCCAATGTATTGTCATATGTGTTTTCTTGAATATTTTCTCTTGCTTTTGCTTTTGCAGTGGTATCCTATTCCCAGGGTGGAGATATGAGGTGACTCATGGCGAGTGTGGCGAATCTCACTCCCTCAACAATATATGAGGCAGATATTATTGCTACCAATAGCGGGTGAGTGGTATTATTGATTTTTGGATCCGAAGCCAAAAAGGTTGAGAATATTTCTTTTACTCTCGTAGCCAATCCTGAGCAAATCAAGAGCCTCACGACAGATAGCCCAGCGATAACCTTGACCACGCTTGAAGGAGGGATGTATCACGGAATTATTCAGATGAATACGAGTGATGTTGCTCCAGGTGAGATAATTGCTCGTATGAATATAGTGAGTGACGCTGGATCCATCGGTCTTATTGATACCAAATTCGTCAGTGAAGGGAAGGAATATGCTCTCACGAGCGCAGTTCAATAGCATGGAGGGGGTATAGAGCCGATCTCAAGAGGTTTGGTTCGAAGGAGAAGAATACATTTTTTATCCAGTGCCTTCCTTTATGGAAGGAGTTGTTTATAATTAAATATGGAAAGCAGAGTTTTCTCTTGAAAATAATTTGCTTTCCATTGTTTTTTCTATATACTGCGCGCGTGTTATTTTTATTCAATACGCACTTTTTCTCTTCAGTATGCCAAAAGACGATAAAATCGAAGTCGAAGGAAAGGTTCTCAAATCTCTTCCTGGAGCAATATTCGAAGTAGAGTTACCAGAAGAGTTTTCTCATATGGTAATCCGTGCGTACGTGAGTGGAAAAATGCAGAAGCACTTGATTCGACTCATTCCATGAGATACGGTTACGGTAGAACTCACACCATACGATCTCACGAGATGACGCATCACATTCCGCAAACCAAACGCGAATGCCCCAGTGTATCAAAAAAATCGAAAATAATTTTTTCTTCGTGTCGGTCCTGGAATCAAGGAATGAGAACTATAGTATCATTCCTCGTTACATTGTTATACGTTTCACTTCATTTCCTCGAATATTCGAGTAAACTCTATTTTCTCACCGCATTCGTTTATGAAAGTTCGTCCATCCGTTAAAAAAATCTGTGACAAATGTGTGATTATCCGCCGAAAGGGGGTAGTTCGTGTTATATGCCAGGAACCAAAGCATAAGCAGAGACAAGGGTAGTAATAGGTTTTAGGAATAGGAATAGATTGGAATCAAAAACAGTTCTTTTCCTCCTTCCTCTTCCTCCTTCCTCTTCCTCCTTCCTCTCTAAAATCAAATAATCTAAAATTCTAACAATCTCATTATGGCACGTATTGCTGGAGTAAATCTCCCTGATAACAAACACGCTGAAATCTCTCTCATGTATATATATGGGGTAGGTCGTTCTCTTGCACAAAAAATTCTTACCAAGGTAGGAATTGCTTGGACAAAGAAGATGGGAGAACTCTCTGAGGCAGAGCTCGATATGATTCGTGAAGAACTCAAGACTCTTATTATCGAAGGTGATCTTCGTCGTGAGATTGCTGGAAATATCAAGCGTCTAACAGAAATCGGTACATATCGTGGTTCTCGTCACAAGAAGCGTCTTCCAGTTCGTGGTCAACGTACCAAGACGAATGCTCGTACTCGAAAAGGAAAGGCCATGACTGTTCAGAATAAGAAGAAATAACAACCGTTATCAAGCATAAAGTTTTAAAAAACTTTTTAATAACTTGAAAACTTGAGAACTTGAGAACCTGATACCTTTTAACTTTAACTTTATCCTATGGCAACCGCAACTCTTCGCCGCTCAAAGAAAACTCGAAAGAATGTTCCTCTTGCTACCATCTTCGTTACTGCTACCCTCAACAATACTCACGTTGTGGTTTCTGATCTTGATGGTCAGGTGCTCACTTGGGCTACTGGTGGAACTTCTGGTTTCAAGGGGGCTCGTGAAGCAACTCCATATGCTGCTCAGATTACGAGCGAGAATGCGGTATCAAAAGCAAAGACTCTTCACAATGTTGAACGAGCGTATGTATACGTAAAGGGTATCGGAGCGGGTCGTGAACAAGCCGTTCGTGGTATCGTAAATGCCGGAGTAGACCTCGTTGCTATCTACGATGTTACTCCTGTTCCTCATAATGGTTGCCGCAAGCCAAAGGCACGTAAGCTATAATAGGTTTTAGGAATAGGAAACAGGAATAGATTAGAATCAAAAACAGTTCTTTTCCTCTTTCCTCTTCCTCCTTCCTCTCTAAAATCAAATAATCTAAAATTCTAACCATCTCATTATGCGTTATACTGGACCAAAACTCAAACTCTGCCGCCGTGAAGGATACAACCTTTTTGGTACTGAGAAGTATAATCTTGAAAACAATCACCGTCGTGCCAAGCGCGGTGGAAAGCTCTCTGAATTTGGAGTTCAGCTCCGAAAAAAGCAGGCAGCAAAACGTCAGTATGCTGTTTCTGAAAAACAGTTTTCTCGCTATTACTCACGTGCGGTAAAGGCAAATGATATTACGGGTGATGCAATGCTCCGCATGCTCGAGACTCGTCTTGATACCGTGATTCTCCGTGCAAACTTTGCTCGAACAATCATGCAGGCTCGTCAGTGTGTAGGACATGCTCACTTCCTCGTAAACGGAAAGAAGCTCAATATTCCTTCGTACGAGGTAAAGGTTGGAGATGTTATCTCCATCAAGGAAAGACTCAAAGAATCAGCGCTCTACAAGACTCTCGTTGAAGAGTTCCAAGAGTTTGCCAAGAAAAATGCAACTGCTACTATCGCAAACGTACGTTGGCTCCAAGTAGACACAAAGAAACTCACTATTACCGTGACATCTCTCCCAGAAAATACTGACTTTGACAAGATGATTGATGTACAACGTATCGTGGAATTCTACTCAAAATAATCCGAGTACCCTCCTGTTCCTGCACGCTGTTCATAATCTATAATCTCTCTTCTCTATGCACACTATCCATACTGTGATCGGAGTTCCAAAGATTTCTCGAAACGTTATTGCTCAAAATGAAGAAACATTCATGATTGGTCCTCTTCCAAGTGGTTACGGAGTAACACTCGGAAACTCGCTTCGTCGAGTAATGCTCTCTTCTATTCCTGGTACTCGTGTTACTGGAATCAAGATTGCTTGAGTGACTCATGAGTACGCAACGCTTCCTGGAGTTCATGATTCGATTCTTGATATTCTCCTCAATCTCAAAGGTCTCGTTATCGAAAAATCTGATTCTGGAATTGAATGGCTCACCCTTTCCAAGAAAAAAGGAGGTCTCGTTACTGCCGCTGATATCAAGGTTCCTGGTGGAGTTACTATCCACAACCTAGATATGTACATTACCAGCCTCGATGATGGATTTGATTTTACCGCTCAGATTCGTATCGAAAAGAACGTTGGATATGTTTCTATCGAAGAATTAACAAAACGTGAAGATGATACCGGAGTTCTCCTCCTTGATGCAAACTTCTCTCCAGTACAAAATGTTCGCTACAATGTAGAGAATACTCGCTACGGAGAAATCACCAACCTCGACTCACTTGAGATGACTATCAAGACCAATGGAGTTATGTCTCCATCTGATATCGTCAGGTTCTCTGGAAAAATGCTTGAATCATACTTCGCTCTCTTCAATGAAGAGGCACTCCAAGTTGGAGGTGAGTTTATCGCAGATATCCGCCAGGTAATCGAACGTGAGAAACAAGAAGTAAAGGCTGATCTCGAGAAGGAGACATACACTCCAATTGAAATCATGGGGCTCTCTCCTCGTACACTCAACGCTCTTGTCAACGGAGATATCCTCTCCATCGAGCAACTTACCAAGTGTACAGAAGCAAAACTTTCTTCTATCAAGGGATTCGGGAAGAAGGCCATGACAGAAGTTCGAGATGCTCTCAAGTCTCGCGGATTCAAACTCCTTGGAGATGACTAGTTCCAGATATCAGAATCAAGAATCCAGAATCAAGACACTTTTTTCCTTTCTGATTCTACTCTAAATTCTAAATCCTAAATTCTTAATTCTACCCCATGCGCCACCGAGTAAAAAAACATCTTCATCTTTCAGGAAAGGATAAGGCTCATCGAAATAGCGTTGTTCGATCACTTGCTTCCGCTCTTTTTGAACACAAGGCAATCGTAACAACAGAAAAGCGAGCTCTCGCGGTTGAACCACTCGTTCACCGTCTTATCGAAATTGCTAAAAGTGAACACACGGAATACAATAAAATTCGTCTTATTACCAGTGAAGTGTTTACAGACATTGCTTCTCGTTCGGTGATCGCTATGGCACCAGAATACAAGGATCGAAATGGAGGATATACTCGTATTACTCCAATCAAGTACCGAGATGGTGATGCCGCTCTCCTCGTAAAACTTGAGCTCGTGTAAAGAGTTATCAAGTATTAAGTTATCAAGTATTAAGTTTTAAAAGCTTTCTCGGTAACTTGAAAACTTGAAAACTTGAAAACCTAATAACTAAATCTTTATGAAAACAATTTTTTCAAAGCAAATCCGCGGAAATGAACGTAAGTGGTACGTTGTTGATGCAAATGGAAAGAACCTCGGTCGTCTCGCTACAGAGATTGCTCGAACTCTTTCTGGACGTAATCGTGTTGATTATACCCCACATGCTGACAATGGTGCGTACGTAGTAGTAATCAATGCTCAAGATGTTGCGGTTACTGGTACAAAGGAAGTGGCAAAGATGTACCGAACTCACTCCCAATTTATGGGTGGACTCAAGGAGACTCGTCTTGATAAGATGAGAAAGGAGAATCCTACTCATATCCTTCGTCATGCGGTTCTTGGTATGCTTCCGAAAAATCGTCTTCAATCTGATATGATTGCTCGACTCAAGCTCGTTATTGGTGATGCTCATCAATATGAGGCTCAGAAACCCGAAGCTCTCACTATCTAAATCTTTTGATACTTTCAACTTTTAACTCACTTTCTATGTCTTCTCAGAAATACGCATATGCTGTTGGTCGCCGAAAGACGGCAGTAGCTCAAGTTCGTCTTATTGCTGGAAAAGGTACATCAACTATCAATGAAAAACCAGTTGATGCTTATGTAACTCGTGCTGATCTTTTTCACACCATTTACTCTCCACTCAAGACTGCTGGTGTATTCGATGCTTTTCACTTTGAGGTAACAGTTTCTGGCTCAGGAGAATCAGCTCAGGCTGAAGCCATCCGTCATGCCGTTTCTCGCGCTCTTGTTGTTGCTGATGAGAATCTCAAGAAAGTTCTTCGCTTTGCAGGATTCCTTACTCGCGATGCTCGTAAGGTTGAACGTAAGAAGCCAGGTCTTCACAAGGCTCGTAAATCTGGTTCTTGGTCTAAGCGTTAAAAAGTAACTAGAGGATAGAGACAAGAGAATATTTTTTCTCTCTGCACATCCTACTTCCTAATCACTAATCTCTCAATACTTCCCATGCCTACTATTAGCCAACTCGTTCGTTCTAAGCGAAAAGATAAGGTACGAAAGAGTAAATCTCCTGCTCTTCAGTTCAATCGTAACAATCTCAAGAAAGAGGTAACTCCTATTGCAGCCCCTCAGCGCCGAGGTGTTTGTCTCAAGGTGTATACAACAACTCCAAAGAAACCAAACTCAGCTCTCCGAAAGGTAGCCAAGATTCGTCTTACGAATGGTTATGAAGTTATCTCCTATATCGGAGGTGAAGGACATAATCTTCAAGAGCACTCTGTGGTAATGATTCGTGGAGGTCGTGTAAAAGATCTTCCAGGTGTACGATACCATATTGTTCGTGGAGTTCTCGATACTCAGGGTGTGGACAAGCGAGGACAAGGTCGTTCTCTCTACGGTACCAAGAAGCCAAAGGCGAAAAAATAGAACAGTAGGCTTTAGGAATAGGTAATAGGAATAGATTGGAATAAAAATTCATTTCTTTTCCTCCTTCCTTTTCCTATTTCCTCTCAGCAAATAATCTAATTCTAAAATTCTAATCTCTCAACTATGAGTACAAAAGGTAGTGTATCATTCTCAACACAAAATGATCGTCTTCAAAAATTCGTGAATTACGTAATGAAGGATGGAAAGAAGACTCTTGCTTATAAGATCTTGAATAATACATTCGATATTCTCCGTGAAAAAGGATACACCAATCCTGAGGAAATTTTCGATAAGGCTATTGATAATGCAATGCCAAAGATTGAATGTCGTCCAAAGCGCGTTGGTGGTGCTATCTACCAAGTCCCTATGGATGTTCCTCCAGGTCGTTCATTCGCACTTGCTTCCCGATGGATTCTCGGTGCGGCTCGCGGAAAGGATGGAAAAGACTTCTCTCACTTTCTTGCACAAGAGCTTATTGATGCTGCTACTGAGACTGGAGTAGCTGTCAAGAGGAAGCTTGATGTGTACAAGATGGCTGAAGCAAACAAGGCATTTGCCCGCTTTGCTAATATAAAGTAATTCATATTTTCACTTAACAATTAATATTTTACAGGAATATGGCTCATAAAAAAGCGATGGGTTCGACCGCCAATGGTCGTGACTCGGTTGCCAAAAGACTTGGCGTAAAAATCTACGGTGGACAACCAGCACAATCTGGAAACATTATTGTTCGTCAGAAGGGAAATACTTTCTGGGCTGGTACTGGTGTTTCACAGGGGGATGATTATACTCTTTTTGCTACTCAAGACGGAGTGGTTCAGTTTACTGAAAAGCGCCGAACTCGTTTTGATGGACGGGTATATCGTGATACCTATGTTTCAGTAGTTTAGGTTTTAGGAATAGGTCATAGGAATAGATTGGAATAATAAATCATTTCTTTTCCTCCTTCCTTTTCCTCCTTCCTTAAAGCAATCTAATCTTTCTATTATTATGACAATTTCTCCTCAACAACAACTCTCAAAAGTTCGCGGAAAGAAGCGTTACTCTGCTTGGGTAAAGCTCAATGCAAAGCGACTTAAGGATCTCGTTTCTCTCCAGTACAATACTCAGGGTGAGGCAGTGGCACTTTCTCACTTTGCTTCTCCAGTTAGTGGAGAATACAAGGGTCGCAAAGTTCTTCGTGTGAGGACTGGACGCGGAAAGGCTCCAACAAAAATCAGAGCGTAATTAGTCTAAGTCTAAGAAAAGAATCCTCTTTTGTATGAGGATTTTTTGTTTGTGTCTTGACTTCTGTCATTCCGAACTTGTTTCGGAATCTTCCTCTTAATGTTTCTGACACAGACTTCTGTACTTTTGGTGCCAAAAGTACCAAAAGCATTGGGGGAAGAAAAACTCGTTCGCCTTTGCTCTTCTATTCCTTGCTTTCATCTGACTCAAACAGTTCCTTCCCCCAAACCCCGCCGACATCCCTGTTTTCTTCCCCTAGAAATATCAGAAAATACAAACAAAAAATGCGCCTGCAAGGCGCATTTAGGTAAGTTTCTAGTTAAGACTATTTACTTCAACTATTTCCATTCAATCATCTACAACCACTTCATGTCTATCTGTTCATATAACATTACCGGATGCATTAATCTTTTCAATCTTTACTTCAAATACACCAGCAAATGGTAAAGGTATTTCATTATTTTGTAGGTTGATTTGAGGTAAGAGACTTCAGTTAAGGTACACTCTAAAATCCGTTGCACCTTTTTGGACATCTTCGGAATCAAGAGTTATACCGAGATGAGTCATTTCTATGGTAGTTCTTTCTATAAGCCCCAGTAAACTTTCAACCAGTTTTTGGTTTTGCTCTAGATGATCAAATACTTTCCCAAGCGTTTCTTTGTCAGGGGTGTCTCCTGAGAGTGTACTTACCGTAGATTGAATACCTTCAACCATCTTATCTTTAGTACCCATATAGTTGTAGTTAAATAGTAGAACAAAAGAATGATACCACATCTCTCTCTTGTCAAATTTCCGGGTTGCTTTTTCTATTTTTTCTCTATAATTCTAACAACTCAGTTCTTGCTCCTTAAAAAACCATTCTTCTATGATATCCCGTCGACGTACGCGAGAATACCTGCTTCAGATGCTTTATGCTCGTGCATGTACTCCTACTACATTTGATAGGGATATTTTTTTTCGTTCCTATTTTGAGGAAGGGGATGCAACAGTTCTCGATGCTGCCTATATTGATGCCGTAGAGGCCTCTTTGCTCGAGAATGAGGACAATCTTCTGGCTATCATTAAGTTGCTTGCTCCAAAATTTGAACTCTCGACACTTCCAGCGATTCATCTCATCATCCTCATGATATCTCTTACGGAAATACTTTATATCCCTGCAACTCTTGAGCCAATTCCAGAATCAGTGAGTGTCAATGAGGCTATCGAACTTGCAAAGCGCTTTTCTGACACACAAGGAAAGGGTTTTATCAATGGGGCACTTTCTACTTTCCTGAAAGGGAAGGAAGATATCCTCAAAAATACAAAACCCCAATCCTTTCACCTTTTTACTCTATAAATATTGTTTCATGCCACGAACTTCTCTTCGTTATGAACGTTCGGAGTTTGAAGCGAATGTAGGAATACTCCTCTCTTCTCTTCAGATTCTGCCAAAAAATATTTCCCTCTATGAACTTGCTTGTATTCATAGGAGTGTTCTCAATGAGGCTGCACTCGGATACACCGAGTCCAATGAGCGTCTTGAATATCTTGGTGATGCGGTTCTTGAACTTGTTATCACGGAGGCATTATTCCATGAGTTTACGGACAAGCCAGAGGGTCAACTTACCGATATTCGTTCAGCCCTGGTGCGTGGGAGAAATCTTGCTGAGATTGCTGCAAAACTTCAATTTTCTGAAGCAATCCAACTCTCTCGTGGCGAGGCGATCGCATGAGGACATGAGAATCCTTATATCCTTGCCAATACCTTCGAGGCTCTTATCGGAGCGCTCTATCTCGATCAGGGATTTGAGGTGGTAAAAAAGTTTATTCTGAAACATGTTTTTGCAACCCTTCCAACAATTCTGGAAAAGTGACTCTATGTTGATTCAAAATCATACCTCCAGGAGTTTACACAAGGGGTTTGGGGGATTACTCCGACATATATTGTGTCATCAGAGAACGGTCAAGATCATAACAAGAGTTATACCGTTTCGGTGTTGCTCGAAACGCAATTCCTTGCTGTCGGGAATGGAACAAGCAAGAAAAAAGCAGAGCAGGATGCAGCGGAAAATGCTATCACTCGGAAATCAGAGTGGGAAAAGGAGATAAAACTTCCGATAAAGGCCCAGTAATATCCAATCAAATACTATTGACTTATTTATAAGAATTATTATAATGCTTTTTTTAAAAAAGCACCAATGTTTGAATATAATAATGACGATGAGGGAAGAGTAAAGGAACTTCTCGGGTTTTATGCACCAAGCTATACGATGTTTCCTATTTGGGAAGAATATTTTCAGAGAGTTCGTACATTAACCGCAGAAATCGCAGTAGCCTATTCGCTTTCAGAGAGGTGTGAGATTGCTAACATCCTTTCTCTTGCGCGTAATCCAAAAGATGCGTATGCCTCTATTGCCAAGATCCCAGAGAATTGATGATGAATTGAAGAATTTACAGCTCGAGTCAGAGAGCTTTATAGCGAGATATTAACTCATCAGGTATCTTTTCAGAAAGATAGAAAAAGATATTCACGGGTAGTGGACTATGGTGATGGAACACGACTTACGCTATCAACAGCGCCTTCTGGTAAATGAAGTATTTCAGGAATACGAAGCACGAGCACACAACTCGTAGGGAGGATCGCTAGAATAACTTAAAGTATGCTTTCGGGAATGAGAGTCGATATTGGATAAAGTTTTCCTTGAATTCTGTGTATCCTTTTTGATCACTGGGTCATCATTTTTGTCTGAGCTGATCGAAGGAGAGGTACTTGAATCATTTCCCCAGAGAGTCACGGAACCATGTATCAATGAGGGCAGTTCCTCATTGTATTGGGTATGCCTTTTTCCCAGTAAATGCGATGAGATGAACCGAATGATTCTCGATATAGTCATGGACGGCAAGACCAGCAACCGGCTCATTATCTATGTATACAAGCCATTGTCGGATTTTTGACGGGTTTATTGCTACCATTTTCCGATAATAACAAATATAGTCATTTTTGTACCAATGGTTTACTCGTGTACTCTTGAATGTCTGGATAAAAGTAGCAGCATCAACACTTCGAACTTCTGCTCCTGATTTTTCAAACTTCTTGATGGCACGTCTTGAACGCTCATTCCAGTGTTTCCGATAATCATTCTCGAGAATATTGTACCCAGTTTCACGGAAGTGATCCGTGAGATAGAGTCGTTTCCATCAGGCAGGAATATCCGTTCGAGAATAGGGAATCCACGTTACTATACCATGCTTGATAGAGGCATCTTTCCGTAAGGCATCAATATTTGGCTCAACATCAGTACGCTCATATCGGATAATATGAGCATTCCCTCAGAAAAATGATTTTTTCCAGGCATACTGTGGGGGGTTTCCTATATCGAACGTTTCTGGTCAACATCCCTCGAGATAGATTCGATAGGTTTCACTAGAGGTTCGATGATAGAAAAAATCTTTCGGGTACTCTTCTGGTTTGAGAAAATACATAACAATAAGAACAAGAGAATTTCCTGTATCATATCGTTCTTTGGTATTTTTTGCAAGAATTAAGTGATATTATTGATAGGGAAGTGTCGGAACATCGAAAGTGTCTTGAGAAGTGGAATACTTGTCATGATATTGATATTGATATCTCATGACTCGTTGATGAACAGGAGAATATCATTGTAGTGGATTGAGGTCGGATAATGAAAGTACTCGTTCATAAAGGCGTCTTCGAGGTAGAGAATTTGAGTATATTCCCTCATATTAAAGAAGAGGGTCTTTCTCGTTGAAAATACGATAGGATATTCTTTATTTCGTATATCTCGCCAGGCCTTGGATTTTCGAGCATCAGTTGCCGCATTGGGCAAGAAAAAGAATCCTTCTTCTCAGAATGCCTTTTCAAATCTAGAAAGGGCAATATCATCAGGACAAATCACCATAGTTCATGAGGAGAGATATGGTCTCAGGACTTCTGGGGTGATAACAGTATTCTGAAAGAAAGAGATACAAGATTCTTGTTCACCTTTTTGTTTTTCGAAGGTATCCTTGAGATCAGAGAAATTGCTCTTCTCGAGACGACGAAGAATAGGACGAGGAAGAAAGAAGCCGAGTACTCGATGAATTGGCAACATGTAGTGCCGAGCGATTCGATGAATCATGTGAATCTGATACCCCTCAAGAAGAGGAGTGCTACAGATCACTTGCACGATAGACTTGATTTCTTTCCCAAGAGGAGCATCTACTGCCATATCTGCTACGATACCATACTCAATATTGTTCCCTACGGGAATCTCAACCAGTGAGCCAATCTTGAGTTGCGAACGAAAAATATCCCCTACGTGGTACGTGAGGGGAGTGGTGCTGATTGAATGAGATGAGGGAATAACGGTAATATACATGGATTATATTCCAAGTGATTTCTTGAGTTCTTCTGCTTTTGCTGCATCTTCCCCTGCCTTTGCGTTCGCTTTTTCTTCTTCGATATAAATATCCTTGAGTTGTTCCCATTCATTCTGAGCCTTGATAACGAGACCTTTGATAATCTCTCCTTCAGTAGGCATGAGTTTGCGGAATTCTATTCGCTCATCTTCGAATACTTTTTTGAGCTCATCAATCTGAAATTGAGAAAGCGTTGGGATGGCGTCAATAACTCGTTTTTTCTCAAATGTTGAGAGAGAAAGTGAATGCTCAAGGAGTTCCATGAAAAATTTCTCATCGAAGGTGGTAAGCGGGTGAACGAGAAAACGCTTAAAAATATCATCATTTGAGGTCTTTGGTCGAGGAGGAGGGGGAACAGGAGCGTCAGCTGGTGGGGGAGTTGGAAGACCAGTTCCATCTGCAGGGGGCTGTGCTTGATCAGACATGAGTAGAATTTTATAAAAACAGGATAATTATACGTGGAAAGATTGAAAAAACAAATATTTCTCTTCACACAAAAAACTTCCCATTAGGGAAGTTTCCAGAGAAAAGTATGATTCTTTTTTGTGGAGATGGACAGCCGATTATTTTCTATCTTCCAGAGTGCTCCACTGAGGTCAAAGTTACTCTCTATATCCATCAATCCTTCACAATACATCAGTGTGCTCATAGCAGGACCAGTGGTTATTACAGAATCTCCCACGGAGTATGATCCATTTATATTGTTACATATTTTTGCGTGGAAAGATTTTTTGGTAAATTGGAGAGTAATTCCACTCATTGCAACGGTTTTTCCATCCATTGAATCAAGCGTCCAATTCCCAATGAGGGGATTTTTTTTGACTCAGGATTCTACATAGATTGAAGCAGCATAGAGCCACTCGATGAGTTCCCCACGAGTAATGAGTGCGGAGAAGTTCTCGGTTTCTGAGAGGTTGAGAATTCATTCTTCTCGAGCTTTATCAAGATATTTCTGGTACCAAATTGAGCCAGATTCATCCTGTCGTTCCCCTTCGTAAGCTCGCATCACCACTGCGAGAGCCTCGGCTCTAGAGAGTGCTGAGAGAGGAGAGAACTTTCCGTGTGATCCTCGCATCATGCCGAGAGCACAGGCTGAATAGATATCATTTTTGAGAGAAGCATCGAATTGGTTCTCATCCTGGTATCGGACATTACACTCATCTGGAAAGGAAGCATAGCGTAGATGTGAGAAAGAATCTTGTGATCCAAGCCGAGCAAATATAGCTGCTGCTTCTTGTCGGGAGATGATTCGATTGAATCAGAATTTCTCCACTGTGTTATATTGGGTGAGTCATGAACCATATGCCCATGTGACAAGATTCCCAGATTTTTCCCATGGACGAATACAAGATTTCATGGTCTCATCCCAAGCATATCCAGCAGAACCCTTACATCCATGTTCATCCTTATCACCTCAGACGATCTGGCTACATGCTCCTGGAGTGATATTGGTAGCCATAGCAGCATTTGCCATGCAGGTATTCCCAAATGTTTCGCGTACTGGATTACAGGGAGTATTGACACACTGAACCTGTACAGAACCACAGACTGGAGCGTATTCCTTCGTGCAGGCAATCCCCGAATCGGTAGCTCCTACAGAGAGAACTCCTCAGGACCAGATGAGTCCGATAAGTAAAAGATATTTGTTCATAAAAATGGAAAGAAAATAAATTAAAGCTCTACCCTGACCAGTATATATAAGGACGAGAATAATCAAAATTGGTGACAAAAAAGAGAATCTTTTATCGATTCTCTTCTGTGAGGAAGCGAAGATATTGTCTCTTGGTTGTATGAAGTATCCTCGGTATATCGAGTGTCTTTCCTTGTTTTCTGAGTTCTTCATGGCATTCTTTTCGTTTTTCAGGAATCCAGCCGTTTATCTCCAGGGGATTGAGGAGCATATAGAGTATATCTTGATCGAATCAGATTCTTTCGTGGTAATTCTTCCTTATATCTATTGGAATAATATCCCCATCCCGTCTGAGGATGAAGGTATCTTGAAAACTCATCAATCCATCCGTTGAGGCATCATGATATCCAACTGCTATGATACCACCATGCTCATAGAGTGTCTCTATTACAAGATCTGAAAAACGTCGAACCGTGAGCTCGAGAATATTTCCTCATTCATTAACGTAGACATGATGAGGTTCTTTTTCGAGGAGATATTCTGCATTGAGGGGATGTATTTGGTGGATAGTTTCGGACATAGATTAGTGGATATATCGTCATTCTTTGGTGGCTCTCTCTACTTCGAGATGTTCCCCATTGTTTCCAGTCTGGTAGTAGAGGGGGATACGTGCATCGAGGTCAAGGATATCTTTCAGATTATTGAAGATTCCATGGATTCGGTAGAGTTCTTCCTTTCGGATGGTTTCAATTTTTGGGAGAATATATGCTTGATAGATGCCATCGAGAAAGAGATGAATTCCAGCAATGTCTTCCTGATAGTCTAGTGTAGTAGTTTCTGCAAGGCGCCAGTCATGAGGATTGTCTTGTCTTTCCATGAAACTCTCTCTGACTTCTCGAAAAGAGCCAAATTCATTTCAGAAGTAGCCTTTATTTCCTTCAATTACTTCTTCAATAAGCTTGTGAGGAATTCTCTCCACTTTTTCAAGTATGTGATTGAGCGCAAGCTCAAATCATTGCTCAGATACTTGAGTGAGTCGTACAAGCATCTCAAGATAGATGGCGGTATCTTGGGGGCTGTTTTTGACAAAGAGTGAGAGGTATTCGAGGAATCCCATCACAAGAGGTTCGTTGTTGAGAGTTATCGTGTCGCTCTTTGATCGAGCAAAATCTAGGAATTCTTGCAGTACTCAGGCCCGATCAAGATGGAGCTCAATAGTTCGATGGTAGCAATGCCCCTCATCTTGACTAATGATAACTCCATAATTTCTCTGGAGCTCATGAAGTATGGTAGCTAATTCCTTCTCCATATCTACCCTTGCTCATTGCTCAACTTCAGAAAGGCCCCCTATGATATGCATCATCCTTCTCTCAAAGGCCTGAACAAATCGTTCCGAGTTAAACAATCCATGACGGCAAAATCTCGGAAACTTCGCAGTAATAGCCTCATAAGCATCTGTTGGAGTACAGGAGAGGCTCGGGAGCATGGAGTCGTAGTTATTCTTACTCATGGGATTCTGTATGATAGATACATCTCTATCATACAATTAATCAATTATTGTCAATAAATAGTTTGATAATTTTTGACAAATACTTATGAATGTATATAGTTTACTCTCTTAATAGAGACCATGTCAACGAATGTTATTCATCACGCTTTCTGAAGGAATGTTCCGGATAAATCTGATGGTCAAAACCATATCTCGGACACCATGAGCGCCTCAGTACAGCAGATTTTGCAGTATTCAAAGATAGCATGGATACGGCATATATACGCGCATATTGAGCAACCAGAATATGCTCATCATAGGAGATTTTTTGATATCCTCCTCCAGACTCACTCAGTACTCATATTGCATGGAGCTGACCCAAGACTCACTTTTTCTTCTCTGATGAGAGTGGAGGATGATCTTGCCAATCAGGAAACCATGGAAGTAGGAACATTTGCGAAGCTCACCAATTGTACCATGGCCCAGATACATGAGGATATGGTAACTGCCTATATGTTCAATATCCTTCATGAAGCAGATATTGCCTATGCTCTCCGTATGGATGAAGTAGATGAACCAATCGGAATGACATCCATAAATATCGATGCCATCGAGTGGATAGAGCCAGAGGAAACACCCGCCAAGAAGATGCTCCGAAATAGAATCCAGTATATCTACTCTGTGAGTATCAGCCTCAATGATAAGGATGCTCAAGAGTGAGGCTACTCAGAGCCATCCAATTTCCGTGATTCACGCCAGCCATCTGTCCTCTTTCTCATGCTCGATGCACTCCAAGATATGCTTGCCAATGGGATTGAGCCAAACGAGGAAACAGAAATTATCATCTATCGTACAACGGATACCGGAGAATATCGAGTGTTGATGAACTTTGAGCAGTTCCTTGCCGAGATTGATGCGGCCATCATTCGCAAGTGGGAAATCTACCAAAATCATACCAATAAAGCAAAGCTCCGCTCGCTGGTGTATGAGAAATATATTGCCCCCAATCTCCGAGACTTGCCGCTAGGAGTTCTGGAAGATGAGGAATAAAAAATCTCTCCGAGAGGAGAGATTTTGGTATCTAATTGAGTTGAACATTACACTTTGTATTGTGACTTCAAAGCAAATCTTCCTCAATTCTTGTTCGTTCTGATTCACTTGATACTAACATGACAGAGATAGCATTAGCACGATTGTTTTTAATGCAGGGCATCTTGTGATGGTCATAGAAGCGAGATGATAGATCATTTGTCTTTCCGATGTAGATTACATCATGTGAGAAATTTCCATTTCATGATGATTCGCGAATTGTGAATACATAAATTCATCAAACAGGATTAAATGAAGTATCCATAGAAAATACATTAAATGAATATTCTATGTTTGATTTTCCTGCTAAAATGAGCGGATTTGGAGATAGTTTGGACATGGTAAAATAGTTTAGAAAATGGAAAAAATTGATAAATCTTACTAAACTGTTATACTCGTTTTGCTTCCTCAAGCGAAACGTCTTGGATTTCCAAGAACGTAAACAGAACCCTCAACGATTTATCGGTTTCGAGGGTTTTTTTCTGCCCTTCTGCTCATATAGATAATAAATAAAGACATAGATTATGGATTAATATTTAGTTGGTAGGCAAAATTCCTTTTTCTTCAAGGTTCATTTACGCGAAATATAATTCATTCGTGTAGTAGTCTTTTCATAGCATTATGAAACAAGTCCCGTTTCGAATTATCTCATTTTATGAACTCATCAACCATTTCACCACTTCTTTTTCTTCACCCATGTTTTGTTAAAGTCTCAACTATGTAATCTCTTACTGATTCAAGGGATATTTTTGATAAAGAATCGTCAGTTTCATCGTATTTAATAGTAGTCCAGCTAGGTTTTAAGAAAGGTCTTAAAGTTGATAGTTTTAATTCCTCGTCCTTCTTCTTCTGTTGAAGATTTAGTACGAACATTTCGGCAGCTTTAATATCGTCATTGTATTGATTAATTCTTGATTCAAGAGAGTCTACCTCTTCTCTTATTCTAAGCATTGTTGTATCTTCCATATAGTAAAGTTGTTATTAACGTTAAATACGAACATTATACGTAATAATAAAATAAATCAAGTAAAAAGCTTCACTTCTATGTGAAAATAGAGTGAAGCTTTTTACTAGAACCACTATATATTGTGTTTTTCTATTTTTCCTCAACATCAGCTTCTACACTTCCATCATCGTTTTTCTGTCATCCTGAACTTGTTTCAGGACCTTTTCCTTCATTGTCTCCGGCGTGAGCGTAGATAGATTGTCCTACCTTCATCATCACATCATTGAGCGCCTTGGTTGCTGACTCGAGAGAGTCCTTATCAGCATTAGCATCCGCGAGCACCTTCTTGAGGTCTTCGAGTTTTGCCTTTGCTTCTTCTCCATCCTTCTCTT
This sequence comes from Candidatus Altimarinota bacterium, assembly GCA_041909865.1. GTDB lineage: Bacteria > Patescibacteriota > Gracilibacteria > BD1-5 > UBA2023 > JABFSX01. Next base: position 18,584 of record JAYRRZ010000018.1, read on the forward strand.
CGTATTTTCCCTTGTTCTCGTCGAGCGTCTTCTCTGATTGGTAGACGAGGGAGTCAGCGTGGTTGCGAGCGTCGATAGCTTCTTTCTTTTTCTTGTCAGCTTCGCGATTGGCCTCAGCTTCCTTTACGAGCTTGTCCACTTCGTCATCTGACATACCCGTTGAACCCTGAACTGTGATTTTCTGTTCTTTGCCAGTACCCTTGTCCTTCGCGGTCACGTGGAGGACACCACTCGCATCGATGTCGAGGGTCACCTCAATTTGAGGGATACCACGTGGAGCTGGAGCGATACCAGAGAGGACGAATCGACCGAGAGACTTGTTGTCGCCTGCCATCTCGCGCTCACCCTGGAGGATATGTATCTCTACGCTATCCTGATTGTCAGCGGCAGTCGAGTAGGTCTGAGATTTGCTGGTTGGGATAGTCGTGTTGCGCTCGATCATACGAGTCATCACTCCACCGAGTGTCTCGATACCGAGAGAGAGGGGAGTCACGTCAAGGAGGAGAACATCCTTCACATCACCCTGGATGATACCAGCCTGGATAGCCGCTCCGAGAGCCACTGCCTCGTCTGGATTCACGGATTCATTTGGTTTTTTTCCGAAGAATTGCTCTACCTTGTTCTTGATCATCGGAACACGAGTCGAACCTCCGACGAGGATGACTTCGTGAATCTGAGATGACTGGAGTCCGGCATCTGCCATAACCTTGCGGCATGGTTCGATAGAGCGCTCCACGAGGTCGGCGATGAGTTCTTCGAACTTCGCACGAGTGATAGTGATATTGAGGTTGCGAGGTACTCCGTCAACAATCGCGATAAATGGTTCGTTGATTTCTGTCTGAGTTGCGCTTGAGAGTTCGATTTTTGCCTTTTCTGCTGCGCTACGTACGCGTTGTACTGCTTGAGCATCCTTGCGGAGATCGAGGGCTTCTTGTTTCTGAAACTCAGCCATAACGTACTCAAAAATACGCTGGTCGAAGTCGTCACCACCGAGGTGAGTGTCACCATTGGTTGCGAGTACTTCGAAGGTTCCTTCGGATCCAATCTCGAGAATAGAGATATCAAAGGTTCCTCCACCGAAGTCGTACACGGCAATTTTTTGGTCTTTGCTCTTGTCTGCACCGTAGGCAAGGGCAGCAGCGGTTGGCTCATTCACGATGCGTTTTACATCGAGACCAGCAATCTTGCCGGCGTTGATAGTTGCTTGACGCTCAGAGTCGTTGAAGTAGGCAGGAACCGTGATAACTGCTTCAGTGACTTTTTGTCCGAGGAACTTCTCTGCATCATCTTTGAGTTTTTCGAGGACTTTTGCGCTGATTTCTTCTGGGCGAACTGGCTTACCATCCCACTCAATCATGGCACCTCCATCAGCACCTTCAGTGACATTGAATGGAACACTCTTGATCTCATCTTGTACCTCAGAAAACTTGCGTCCGATAAAACGCTTTGCTGAGTAGATAGTATTCGCTGGGTTGGTGACTGCCTGACGACGAGCCGGCATACCAACGATGGTTTCACCCTTCTTGTTCGCAACAACCGATGGAGTAGTACGTCCGCCTTCACTATTGGGGATGACTTTTGCCTGACCACCTTCCATGAAGGCGAGACATGAGTTGGTCGTTCCGAGGTCAATACCGATAATTTTTCACATAAAATAGAATATTAGAAAATAGAATTTTTGAATATTGGATTTTCGAAACCAAAAATCCAAGACTCGAACAGTCTAACATTCTTTTTATTCCTGTCAAAACTTTTTAGCACTTTTTTACATTACGTGCTAATTTAATTATTTTTCATAAAAATTTGAAAAAAGGAAGCAAGAGGATATCATATTATGCATGAATGGAAGAAAAGAAACAACTTGACATCCCCGAGATATAAATAAGTTCTTTCAGGAGAGAAAAGGAAGAAATGTGGTACGTCTTCGTCGGTGAGAGAGGGCACAAGAGTTATCTAAGGAGACATTTTCTCCAAGAAAGTATTCACCAAAACGCTATCAAGTACAAGTTGGAAAATATGTGAATGAGATTCTCACAAATCATAAAGAATATGCCAGACTCGAAGATGCATATACACGACTAAAAATACAACAAGCCGTACAAAATGTGAAGAATAGAAAGTGGGCCAGAGAAAAACAGATTGAACTAGAGAAAGAATTCGCATGGGCTCAACGCTCCGTATTGAAGAAAATAGAATGAATGGTACGGAATGCCATTTTGGACAATCTTCTTGGTAGAATGTGAGATTCCACACCATGACTCGTTATGCCAATAGAGTATTCCAAGGCAAAGGAAGAGTATCTTGGATGGATGGATCGCATCATGGCTTGAGTTGATTTCGATGAATGAACAAAAGTTCTCTCTGATGATTTCGAGGATAATTCTCCTCATCCAAGAAATAAGACTTTTAATCAAAATAATTAATCTGTATGAAGAATCTTGAAACTTTCCTTCAAAAGTCCCCGAAAACTCTCCTCTACTTTTACCCGAAGGACAACACTCCTGGTTGTACGCTTGAAGCACAGGATTTTACTCGTCTGAGAGCGGATTTTGAGTCACTTGGTATCCAGATTATCGGTGTATCCAAGGATTCTGAATCCTCTCATGCAAAATTCCGCGATAGCTGCAATCTCGGCATCAAGCTCATATCTGATGAGGATGGAAGTCTCCATGAACAGTTCGGAGTCATCGGCGAGAAGAAAAATTATGGGAAAGTGTATGTTGGGGTGATCCGTTCCACTTTTCTCCTGGATTCTACCGGAAAGATTCTTCGGGAGTGGAGGAATGTGAAGGCGACTGGGCATGCGGAGAAGGTACTCAGAGAGATAGAGGAATTACGGAACTCCTAATTCCAATTGTTCCTCCTATTTTTCTGGATAACTCCTTGTCTATAACATTCTGGTTCTTTGTGGGTCTTTCAGAGGACTTTCCTGATTTCATGAGAGAATTCTCGAGATAGTAAGTCTTTATGTATATTTAACAAAAGAACTAATTGTTCTATTGGTGTAAGGTTCTGAAAAACAGTATGAAAATCATTATGGGTGAGGCGGTCAATGTACCAGAAATTCTTTGCATTACTATTTCCACCACGACTTTCAGGGACAATATGATGTTTATTTGGTTGCTTGGTAAACTTCTCCCATCGCGCAATAAGCTTCCCATCATCCCATGACCCAGCATGAACGACCTCATGGTGCCCCATATATCATTTCTGATCGTAGAAAGTTTCTATTGGATTTACCGCAAAAATCCGAAATACACGCATATTGTACTCATCCGTAAGCGCTCGAGAATTCAGTCTTGTGAGACGTTCAATCTGAGTATGGGGAGGCTGGGTTCCAAATAGTCGGTTGAAAGCATCTTGAACTTTCCCTTTTCTCCTCACTCGATCTCGTAATCGGATAATCACACTTGATTTATCTTCTTGCGTATATTCTGGGTAAATTATGAATGGAGAAAAACTTTGCATACGAGATAAAATCCAGTAAAATTATATTCTTTTTGAATAGCATAAAGATTTCCTTAAAATATTCAATATATCATGTCAAATACCTTCAAACTCCATTCTCCATACAAACCAACGGGTGATCAGCCAGTAGCTATAAAAACTCTTATTGAATCCATCAAGAAAGGCAATGATTTTCAGACGCTTCTTGGAGTCACTGGTTCTGGAAAGACCTTCACCATGGCGAATATTATCGCTGAACTGGATAGGCCAGCTCTCATCCTCGCCCACAACAAGACGCTCGCAGCTCAATTGGCCCAAGAATTCAAAGAATTTTTTCCAGAAAATGCGGTTCACTACTTTGTTTCATATTATGACTACTATCAGCCAGAGGCGTATGTCGTAAAAACAGGAGCCTACATCGAGAAGGAAGCGACCATCAATGAAGAAATCGACCGATTGCGTCATGCGGCTACTGAGTCACTCCTCACGAGACGAGATGTTATCATTGTGGCATCAGTATCCTGTATCTATGGTATCGGGGAAGTGGAGGAATACGAGAAACAGTGTCTCAAGTTCGAGATAGGGAAGGAGTATGTTCTCGAAGGGATTATTGCAAGTCTCGTGCAGCTCCAGTTTCGACGAGCGACAGCAGACTTCAAGCCTGGGATGTTCCATGTGCTCGGCGATACGCTCGAGATATGGCCAAGTTCGAGTGAACATATTCTCCGGTTTGAGTTCTTTGGAGATACCCTGGAGCGTATTGCTCGTACAGAGGAATTCACTCATACGGTTCTCGAGGATAAGACAGACGCGATTATTTTTCCAGCAAAACATTTTGTCACCTCGAAGGATATCGTGGATGATGTGCTCCAAAAGATTCGAGAAGAGATGTTGGAGAGAGTTCGGTATTTTCAGGAACAAGGCAAGCTCATCGAGGCAGAGCGCATCAAGATGCGAGTGGAATATGATATGGAGATGCTTGCAGAGACAGGATTTGTCAATGGTATCGAGAACTACTCTATGTATCTCTCGGGACGTATGCCTGGAGATACTCCTTCTACGCTTCTGGATTTTTTTCCAAAGAAAGCTCTCCCCCTTGTAGGGGGAGCCGGAGGGGGTACCCCACCTGACCTCCCCTATAAGGGGAGGAACGAAGCTCCAGACTTCCTCACCTTTATCGATGAATCCCATATCACAATACCGCAGATTGGTGGCATGTATGCAGGTGACAGGGCGCGCAAAGAGAATCTCGTGAACTATGGATTCCGGCTCCCAACCGCTCTAGAGAATCGTCCACTCAAATTCCCCGAATTCGAACAAAAGCTCTGACAGACAATATTTGTTTCCGCTACTCCGTCCGTGTACGAAGCGGAACACGGCAAGGTGATTGCTGAGCAGGTAATCCGACCAACTGGACTATTGGATCCAGAGATTACCATCGAAGATATGGAGTTCATGGTGGATTCACTCATGAAGAATATCCATGCCGCAAAGCAGAGAAACGAGCGGTCGCTCATCACTACGATTACCAAGAAATCCAGCGAAGACCTTGCACTCTATCTCGCGGAAAATGGTCTCAAGGTGCGCTACCTCCACTCAGAAATCGAGACCCTTGAGCGACTGGAGATTCTCCGTGACTTCCGTCTCGGAAATATCGATGTGATTGTGGGGGTGAATCTTCTCCGTGAAGGACTGGATCTCCCGGAGACATCATTTATCGGGATTCTCGACGCTGAGAAAATCGGATTCCTCCGTTCCAAGACATCGCTTCTCCAGATCATCGGACGTGCCGCGCGCAATGCGAATGGGAGAGTTATCATGTACTCCAGTAACCAGAAAATCTCCATCGCGATGCGAGATGCTATCGATGAGACGTATCGTCGCCGAGAAGTGCAGATTGCCTACAATACCAAGCATGGTATCACCCCAAAAACCGTATTTTCCTCTATCAAAGAAATCGGAATCCCATCGAAGAAAAAATCCGCCTTTGATGGCGGAGTGGTGCAGGGGAATATTGCAGCGTATATCAAACGGCTGGAGCTCGAGATGGATGTAGCAAGTGCGAATCTTGACTTCGAGCGTGCGGCAGAACTCCGTGATGAGCTCTTCGCAGCGAAGAAGAAGCGATAATTATTTCTCTTAATGAGAAAAATTCTTATAATAGAAAGTCCCTAACTATATACTCTATGTTCACTCTTCCAACTCTTCCATATGCTCTCGATGCACTGGAGCCATATATCTCTCGCGAGACGCTTGAGTACCACTACGGCAAGCACCATCAGACCTATGTCGACAATCTCAACAAGCTCGTTCCTGGTACGGAGTATGAGAGTCTCTCTCTCGAAGAAATCATCCGTCGAGCCCCAGCAGGAGGGGTATTTAACAATGCAGCGCAGGTTTGGAATCATACATTCTACTTCGAGGCGCTCACTGCTCCCGAGAATATGCCATCCTTACCACAACCAGGAGAAAGTGTTCTCTATGATGCTATCTCGGCAAAGTGGGGAGATGGTATGGGATTCGTTGCAGAATTCAACAAGGCAGCCCTTGCGAACTTTGGTTCTGGGTGGACGTGGCTGGTAAAAAAAGCTGATGGAACACTCGATATTGTTTCAACATCGAATGCAGCCACACCAATTACAACCCAAGACACTCCACTCCTCACATGTGATGTCTGGGAACATGCATATTATGTTGATTATCGCAATGCTCGTGCCAAGTATCTCGAGAATTTTTGGCGAGTGGTTGACTGGAAAAAAGTTGCATCAAGATATCGCTAAAAAAAAAGGGGAAATCCTCCTGTTTTTTTATTCATTTTCTGTTTCTTCAAGTTGTTTCTTTGTCGCATGTTTTGGCGGATGATCATTCATAAAATATCCAACGTAGTCTTTTTCATTAATAATTCCTTCTTTTGCGAGCCTTTCAGCATGCTGTTTCATCGTAAACATTCCATAGTCACCGCCAATCTCAATAGCCCAATTTATCTGTCAGAGATCTCCATGTGATATGAGATTTTTAATTCCTGCATTAACATACATGAGCTCTCGGATAGCTATACGCCCACTGATTCATTTTTTTGGAATAAGTCGTTGAGAGAGAACGCCTATGAGGGACTCGGAGATGCGGGTTCTTGCCTGAGCCTCGAGCTCAGGAGGGAAGAATTGAATTATGCGGGTAATGGTTTGTACGCTACTTGCAGTATGGAGCGTGGCAAAAACGAGATGTCCTGTTTCTGCAAGGCTGATAGCTGATTCCATTGTCTCAGTATCGCGTATTTCTCCGATAACAACAATGTCTGCATCTTCTCTCATGACGGAGCGAATAGCATTCTTGAATGAGATAGTATCTCGGCCGACCTCACGCTGTGATATAATAGATTTTTTATTTTGAAATATATATTCCACGGGATCTTCGATTGTGATGATATGTTCTGATCGAGTGTCATTGATGGTTTCAAGCATGGAGGCCATAGTAGTTGATTTTCCACTCCCAGTTGGTCCAGTCACGAGAAATAGTCACTGTTTTGCTTGAAGTACTCGAGCAATACTTACCGGTACTCAGAGTTCCATAAGAGTTTCTACTTTATTGCCTATTTTTCTGAGAGCGATAGATATAGCACCCATGTACATATAGGCGTTTCCTCGATAGGACACTCCTCATCGTACCGTTCAGAAATCAAGTTCCAGGTTATTCTTGAATTCAGAGATTCTTTCTCGCTGTCGATTGTAGAGTAGGTCATAAAGATAATCGAACATGAGAATGCGATTTGGGTGAAGGGTTGATTCGCTAGGAAGAAGTTTTCCTTCTATACGCAACATAGTTTGCCCACCTTCTTTTATGTGAATATCAGAAGCTCACCGTCGCTGTGCTTCTTCAAAGAGAGTATCAATACGCATAGTTCTTAGTTATACTTTACTAGACTATCACATTGTAAAATAAAAAGCAAAAATATTATCCTTTTATCAGTACCTTCTGTAATTCCTCAAACTGAGCAATCTGCCGGTCGAGACGAGTCTGTTGGAGCTCGGAGACTTGGTTGAGTTCTGTTCCGAATCCCCCTGTGAGGGGGGGGCGCAAGGGGGGTTTGTTTCAGTTTCTCCACCTCAGACTTCGCTTGTTCGAGAGTCTGTTGTTGTTCTCTGAGACGAAGTTTGAGGTCGGAGCGGAGATTATTTAGAATAACAGCAATAAATTCACATTCTTTGTTAAAGAAATACTTAAATAAGGAGTCAATATTTATTTCGTTATATTTTGAGATAGTTATTACAGAACCAAATGAAAGCTTTCTAAATATAAAGAGCTTTCTCATAAATTTTTGAATTTGATTAATTTTTATTTCTAGTATATTAATTTTATCAAGAGGTTTTATGGTTAAAAATAGTTCAATATTTAGTTGTCTGATACTTCTGAGATAGTAAATCATGGTATATTTTATGATGATAGTTAGAATAAAATATCATGGAAATAATAGTCCTATTAATGATGTAAATAAGTCATTGATTGGAAAATATCCAAGTCAAGGAATTATAATTAAGATTCAAAATAGAGTTGTAATAATTGGATAGTTCAAATCACCTTTTTTAAGAGCATTTTGCAGCTTTCATATAGCAGATTGGAGTGTATTAATATTTTTCATATTTTTTACTTAATTTTCTCTAGCCAACTCTCATACACACTCATATCCACCATCTTGAGGGAGGATGGAGTCTCATTGATAGTGGCACGGAGAGAGTCCATCGTGATGGTGTGACCAGAGAGCTCCTTTTCTGTGAGCTTGCCACTTTCAGCATCATCGACAAGGTCGAGGAGATTCCTCGATGCATCGCGGGCAACCTCGTCACACATCGCCTCGATATCCGCAGAGACATATCCATCGGTGAGCTTCGCGAGCTCATCGTAGTTGAGACCTTCACTTGGGCGACCAGCTTTTTCGATATACATCTCGAAGAGGGCTCGGCGTGCGACTTCATCTGGTGGTCAGAGGTAGATTTTTTTATCCAGTCTACCTGAGCGGAGGATAGCAGGGTCGAGGTGGTCAGGACGATTGGTTGCGGCGATGACGATGAGGTTCGGTGCTGTCTCGAGCGCATTGAACTCTTGGAGGAATTGGGAGATTTCTTCCGCCTTGTTCGCATCTACACGATCGGTACGAGCGGAGACGAGCGAGTCGATCTCATCGAGGAAGAGGATGATAGGTTCATTTTCTGCTGCCTTTTTGGCCCCTACGAAAAAATCCTTGATATTCTTGGTCGTCTGGTGGAGGTATGATGAGCCGAATTCTCCCATATTCTTGGAGATAAAACCACATCCGAGCTCTTCAGCAAGCTTCTTCGTGATGAAGGTTTTCCCCGTTCCTGGAGGTCCGTAGAAGAGCATCCCAGTGGGAATCGAAATCTTGAATTTCTCGTATTCGGTGTAAAGTTTGAGGAGGAGTTCTTGTTGCCTTTGTCACTGCGAGGTACGAAGCAGTCCATGCTCAGTTTTTTCAGGAACCCGGATTGCCGCGTCGTTCGTCACGGAAGCAGACTCGCTCCTCGCAATGACGGGAACAATAGACTCTTTTTTTAGTTTTTCTACCAGAAATTTGAACCTCAATGGTTTGATGAAGCTGTCCTTGAGTTCTTCTTTCAGCTGGTCCATACCAGCAACCGCCTCGAATCCCCACGGTTTTCCTTCCTTTCGGACAAAGTGTTGCACTTCAACCGCAGGAGCTTGTTCCTCATCTTTGGCATTACCAGTTTTTGGTGGAACGACTCCTCCTTGCCCCCCTCAAAGAGGGGGATTCTGGAAAGAATCATTGAAATCCTTCATCACATCGGCGGCCTTATCGACTCATGATTGCATACTCTTGAGCGACGCCTCAAGCGCCTCCATAGAGTCTCATTTCCAGTCTTTTGTGACGGCGGACTTGAACTCTGGAGAAGTAGAGATTGCCTGGAAAAAGGCATCGAATCAGGTTTGGTCGTTTGGCATAGGTAATTTTTAGGAAAGTTTCTCCTTGTATTCCTCTAGCATCCCCATCACTCGCTCGAAATTCTCTTTCTGGAGGAGGAGTCGTTCCTTCTGGAGTTGGAGTGGCTTCTGGAGAGATAGGTCCGATGTTTCACGGATTTGCGAGTCGAGCAATACAAGGGTTTTCTCGATTGTAACATGATTTTGTCGAAGGAGCAAAAGTATCGACTCAATTGGTTCGAGGATTTGTTTTTTTACCCAGTTGCCATACTTCACCCAGTTGAAGATATCCTTGTATTTCGAGTTCTCGAGCGCTTCTCGGAGCTTCACCGTATCATCGGTCGCGTCTCCAGCAATCTCTCCGAGGAGCTCAGTGGAGTCATTGATTCGTCCCATGAGATTCTCTTTCCACTCATTCTGTCCTGCATCAGTGAGTAGGGCAATAGTATTCTGCTTCTCTTGTTCAAGGGAGTTTGCACTCGCATCAATCTCGCCAAAAAGGGTCTGAATCGTGTGTTCCGCGTTACTGGTTGCAATGAGGTACTTGTGAGCAAACCATCAGAAAATCCGACCAAAAATCGCAATAAAAAACATTCCAACAAAATATACGGCTGCCATCATGAAGCTATAGAGGAATCCAGCGAGCAATATCACGATGATAATCCCGCCAGCATCGCGAGATCGACCGACATTCTGGAGGACTTTTCCTCAACCCATCGCGACATCTTTGAGATTATCAAAGAGGGCTTTCTTTTCATATGCTTTTTTTTCCGCGAGTCCAGATTCTCAGAGGAACTTTTCGTGGAACACCTTTTCGTATATTGCGAAATTTTGCTCTATTGTTTCTCTTTCTTTCTGGGAAAGGATTCTGCCACCCTGGACATAGTGATTATCCGTCACGACGACATTGGCCCCACGAATATAGAGGTAAGACTTCCTGAGGAATCAGAAGAAGAGGATGACAGAAACTATAAGATAAAAAAGTCCAAGTACCATAAGTACGGCAAGAATCGTCCCAAAAACTCCTCCAGCGAATCCGATAAACCCGGCGATAGCGGCAACAATCGCGAGCGGAATGCTTCCTTTTCTGACCATCCAGAGATAATCATTGTCGAGCGTCATGCGGAGCTCCTCGGGTGATATCCACTCATAGAGATAAAATCCACGTTCATCAACGGCTTTGGTGATGGTAGCAACTTTGTTTTCTGTGGATTTGGTTTCGGGGAGTTCTCGGGTGCGGGTGAGCATGGAGATAGCGAGGTTAGTGGATTAGCGAGAGTGGCAAGAGTGGCTTGTAGGAATTATATGAAAAAGGGGATAAATACAAAAAATCTCCACACATCGTTATCACGAGGTGTCAGCGAAGTAGTACCTTTAGGGTGAAATGTTCAAGGAAAATATGAGGAATTCCTTTAGTCACTGGATTGCTTCGTATCTCGCGAGTGACGTGAAACTACTGATTGAGCTCCTTCGCGAGTTCCTCCTGATCCTTGGCATTGAGAACCTTCACTTTCTTGAGCTCTTCACTCGCATCATCGAAGGCTTTTTTCTCTGCATCAGCCTCAATCTTTACTTGAGCACGGTAAGCCTCGATAGTCTCGAAGTGGGTTTTGAGTTTGGTCACATTTTCTACGAATACTTGGCTAGAGAGTACTGGCTTGGATGAGAGCTCTTCGCTCTTGCGAGACGACTCGATAGCCTTGTCCGTGAGCTCAGAGGACATCTTGTCGATGGTTTCACCCATGACACCGATAGCCTTCATAGAAGCGTCAAGTGCCTTCTGTGAGCTGGTTTCGATGAGAGCCGTAGAGAGGAGGGTCTTAAAAATCGGACGACTCGAACTCATGGAGAGGGAGAGCTTGCTCGCGGCGTCGAGACGCATGAGGAGACGCTTGCGAGCCATATCGAGATTACCGATGAGGACATTCAGGTTGCTCTGGAAGTACTCTACCTGACGGATGAACATATCGAGTTTCATCTTGGTAGCTGCATCAGTGGTTTCTGCTCATTGAGTTTTGAATGCTTCGATTTTCCCAGAGAGGAAGTCACGATACGCGATGACTTTCCCGAGGTTATTGTCGATACCTTCAAGGAACTTTTTCTGCATATCGATGCTCGTATTGAGCGATGTATATGCTTGGTCAAACCCAGAGAAAATCATCTCAATCTTCCCTTGGAGAGACTGGATATTGAACTTGGCCTCATCCCACTTGGAGTCGAGCGACTTCATGAGACTACCAAGGAGGGGAACCGCCTTGGCTACGCGCATCATCGTCCCATCATTATTGATGATTTCTTTGTAGACCTCCTGCACTGAGGAGTTCATCTTCGAGAGTTCGTCAGAGACTTGCATGATAGGGTCGCTATCAATAACGGTTGCGGTCTCGGCGATGATGGAGTCAAGCGGGGCAGTGATTTTCTCACCGAGTTGGCGGAAATCCTTTGCCTCAGCAAACGTCTGCTCAACCTCAGCTTGCTCGCTCGCAGTGAGTGGCTTTGCTTCGGTTACTTGAGGAAGAGTCTGAGCTGCTTGGTCTTGAGGGTCTTGAGTTTGTACTTGTGTATCTGCCATAGAGGAAAAAGTTAGGATATAGGACGAGCAATATTGTACGGGATTCGTTCTTTTTTTGCAAAAGTTTTTATGGGTCAATTTCTGGATTGATTCCAGATGCTTCGAGAGTTCCTATGATAGTATTGAGCTGGACTAGGCTTCCTGAATACTCGGAGAGGATTCTGGAGTCGAGTTTCTAATGGAGAAGAATCTGCGCCTCATCCTGTATGAATGAGAGCTCTCTCTGTGCGAGGAGGAGTCATCGATAGTGTTCTTGGAGGGTTTGCCTGATGGTATTCAGAATTCTGAGAATCTCTCTCTGGGAGACGATATGGTAGGTGGTCACATCGAAGATATTTCATCTTCAGACTCCAGCTTCTGCTTGCTCAACTTCTCCGATTTTCTCCATGAGGGTAGGGAAGAGTTGCATGATGGATTCGAGATAGGGTCGTGTCTCTTCCCCGAGACTGTGCTTCTCGAACTCGATATCAAAATCCTCCATGGCACGGAATATCTGGAAACGGAGTTGCTGAAATTGGCTCTTGATCCGATAGTATCGGAGTGATGCAAAGAATTTTCTGAACATGCTTAACTCAGTTTGGTAATCATCTCCCCAAGCTTCCCAATATTGGTATCGAGTTCCTGTAAGAGTGATTCACTCCTCTTGGATTGGAGTTCTGCATTTCCTTCAAGTGATCTATCTCCTCCCACCCTCACTCTCGAGAGTTCTTTCTGTGATTCCACCAATTGTTCTCTCTGTGATTCCAAGAACTTTCTGAGTTCAACCAAAGGAGTGACTATATCTGTACGAAGTGAGCCAATATATTTTGCCGAATCAAAGAGGTTTCACTTGTTTGCTCTTGCTTCAATCTTCTCGAGCTTCACTACGAGTTCAACAATACGAGAAAACGTAGACGATAGCTTCTCAAATCCAGAATGTAAAACAGCAAAGTTCTGTTCTTTTTCGAACCCTGTCTGAATCATCTGACTTTGCTTCTCAATCTCTGGAGTCAACTCCTGTATCTTCATGCCAATATTTCAGAAGACATAGAGAGGGTTGTTTCTGAAAAATTTGGATGTATAAATTATACCAATAAATACTAATCCTGATATCTTATATAAGAATAAATCTAATAAAAAAGCTGTTGTTAGAAGTTCATTTTGAATAATGAGAGTTTTTGTTGTAATGAATAAAAAAATGTATAATCATGTTCAGAGTATCCAAAGTATTGTAGGATCATAATCGGAGAAATCATTCTTTCTCTTTATGAGATTCGCATCCGAATCTAAGAAAGTTGAGATGATAGAATTATTTTTAGTGCTATAAAACGATTTTAGATTGAAAGCAAACTGACGGAGGATTGTGATGTAAATAAGAATACTTGGAATAATGGAAAATATATAGCATATCCATACCAAGAAGAACTTATGAAACATTCCATACGATATAGCAAATATAACTACCCAAATTATAAGACTTAGTGGTATTGAAAAGAATATTCATGAGGCTGTAAAATTCTTCCATGGCTTAACATAAAACCCCCTCTTCTCCAACTCCTGTTTCTCCTTTTCCGTGAGATTGATTTCCATACAAATAAAAAGCTACAATAGAATTATCATATCTTTCTTTTGAATTTTTCGCAAACCTTTTGTTCCTGTCACCCGCGAAGAATGCGCCCTGAGGATAGCGAGGAAGTACTCTTGGGGTGAAGCAATCCAGAAAAACAAAGAAAGATTCATTTTAGTGACTGGATCGCCACGTTGCGCTCGCGATGACAGGGTAATTCTTCGCAAGTTTCCTATTTTTTCCTCACAACCGAGAGTATCTCCGTCAGGAATATCGAAATAAATGCGATAAATCCGACAAGGAGAATCTTGCCACTCGTATCGAGAAAAATGGCAGAGACTCCGAAGAATGCGGTAATTCCGTAGATTATTGTTCGGATTTGTCCTTTTGTGAGTCCGAGTTCAAGGAGGCGGAAGTGGAGATGGAGGGATTGATCTCATTTCATCGGATTCTTGCCTTGGAAGATACGACTTGAAACCACATAGATAAAGTCGATGAGATAGATTCCAAGCACAGCGATTGCGGTAGCAATCTTGCCTCCTGCAATGATAGCAAACGTAGCAATCAGAAATCCAAGCATAATGGTTCATGAGTCTCCCATGATAACTCGTCTTACAATATCCGCCCGAGTGAGGATAAATGTCGTTGGGATGACGATGGAGAGGAGCATGAGGAGGAATCGACTATTTTCCTGGCTTGCCTCGCTCGTATCGGTGAGATAGAGCTTGAGAGCCAGTCCAGCGAAGATGATGAAGGTGATGAGTGAGAATCATCCGGTAAGTCCTGGGATACCATCAGAGAAGTTGACTGCATTGAACACAATCACATACCAGAATATCGTCACAAGGAGTGGAAAATAATATATCGTGATATCCCAATTCCCGAGTGCAAAGTGGAAAAACAAATCGTCGAGCCTCATAATTCCTCCGAAGACATGACTGACATAGGAGATTTTGATACTGGTGAGCCCAATAATAGCTCCCACAGATATCTGCATTACAAGTCGTACTAGGGGGGGTATATGTAGAGGGCTCTTTCCAATGGTCTCCATATCATCAAGGAAGCTCACAAGAGTAATAATACCCCCGATAGTAAGCATGATGATGAGCCGTTTCTCGAGGAGTGGTGAGAGGTCAGAGAAAAGGAATATTGCAGGACTGAGGATAGTGAGAATCAAGAAAAGGATAATTCAGGCGCTATAGGGAACAGGAGAGCGTCCGTGTTCAGACTTGTAGAGATGAGGTCGATCGAGGATACCTTGTCGTTTCCAGAGTTTCTCAATTCCTCTGAGAAGCAAAAAAGATGCCCCAAGAGAGGTGAGGAAGAGGAGGATGCTCGTTAGGAGGAGATTCATGAGATTATTTCTTTACTGGATACTTTGCATCGATTTCTGCTTGTTTGTCGGCAAGATACTGCATGAATTCTTTTTTCTTGAAAAGGTACACATATATCCCAATGGCAATAACTATCCCCATCATGTACTTCCCAAGATTATCAAGAATAATTTCGTAATTATCGATAAAAAATATTCCGAGAAGATTGATGCTCGTTGCCCAGAGAATAGAACCAATTATGTTATAGATCCAGAAACGCTTTTCGAGCATACCAGCACTTCCAGCAATAAATGGAATAAAGGCTCGAGTAAAATTATGAAATTTCCCAAGCAGGATATACCAGAATCCGTTTTTCTGGAGTTGTTTGTGGAGGATTTTTTCTTCTGTTTTCCCAAGTCAGAACCAGTCACCATATTTCTCGATGAGTTCTTTTCCATAGTATTTTCCTATCCAGTAGCCGAGATAGTTCCCAATCATTGCTCCAACGATGGCGAGAGAGATAGTGATGAGGAAATGATCACGCGCCCAGAATCATCCTACGAGGATCATAATATTCATCCCTGGAACCGCAGTTCCGATGATTGGCAGTGACTCAATACATGCAGAAAGAAAAGCAATGAGATAATTCCAGTTCCCAATAGACTGGATAATAGTCCCAATCCATACAATGGTTCATTTTATCCACTCTTCATGCACCAATGAGATGACTACAATGGCAAAAGTCAGGAGGGTCAAGAAGACAGTGATAAGTTTTGCGATGATGGAGAGAATTCGCTTGATAGTGCTCATAGATGGATAATACAAAAAAGCAAAAGAAGCGCAAGGAGAAAACAAAAAATCCCGTGTAGACGAGATTTTAATTATATTCTGAGATTACTTGTGGGATTCATCTTTTCGATGCGTTCGGAGGAAGATAGGGAAGTGCATGAGGAAGACGACGAAGAAGAGGCTTCCCCAAACCCCACCTTCAATTATAGAGGTCTTGTTTTGGTAGGATCGTTCTGTGAGGATTCTTGCGCGGGCATCAGTTTTACATTTACTAATTTCTTCTTCCGTGCGTATCTTGCTCACATACTGAGTTGGATTTTTTGCATCTGGTACGTTGGTTGGATCTCCGCAGGCTTTGAGCTCATAACTATGACCACCATTGACGTACTCATCATCCGTGATAATCATCCGTTCAATCCAATTATACCCAATATTTCCATACCCAGCAACTGTTCCAACGAGTCCAATCAGGGATGCAAGTGCCAAATAGAGGCGGAACATAGAGAATCAATTCATACGTGAAAAGATAAGAATTAAAAGCTACACGTATAAGTGTAGCTTTTATTCAGAAAATGCAATGTTTTATAAACTCTTCTCCTTCACTTCTTCCTCTATCCTTGTCACGAATTCCTCGATTCCTTCGGTGGATTGTGCCTTGGTTTTGTAGTTGCGCACAGCAAGAGTCTTGTTGTTCATCTCTTGCTCTCCGACCACGAGAATATAGTTCACATGACCAGTTTCTGCGTTGCGGATCTTCTTTCCGAGGGAATCATTTGAATCATCGAGTTTCACGCGGAAATTTGCATTACGGAGTTTCTGATATACCTCATCTGCATATGGAATGAATGCCTCGCCTACTGGGATGATACGGACTTGCTCTGGAGCGAGCCAGAGAGGGAAGGTTCCTGCGAAGTGCTCGATCATGATTCCCATGAATCGCTCGAGACTACCAGATATCGCACGATGGATGACGACTGGACGTTCTTCTTCACCCTTTTCATTGGTGAACTTGAGTTCGAAACGATTTGGGAGATTGAAGTCACACTGGATGGTTGCGAGTTGCCACTCACGTCCGATAGCATCCTTGAACATGAAGTCGAGCTTTGGTCCGTAGAACGCTGCTTCTCCTTCCATTCGCTTGTAGTTCAGCCCATTCGCTTTTGCTGCATCTTCGAGCGCGCCTTCTGCTGTCTGCCAGACCTCATCACTTCCGAGGTATTTGTCAGGATTCTCTGGGTCACGCACTGAGAGAGATACCCAGTATCCGTCCATGAGTCCAAATGTTGTATAGAATGTCTTGATGATATCCACAATCGTACTTACCTCATCTTTGATTTGCGATACACGACAGAAAAGATGTCCATCGTCTTGGGTGATTGCGCGCACTCGGGTTAGCCCAGAGAGCTGTCCGGTTTTTTCATCACGATAGACGGTTGCTGGTTCAAAGTAGCGAACAGGCATATCGCGATAGGAGAACTGATTGTCCGCAAATATCTGCATGTGGTGTGGACAGTTCATCGGCTTCAGGTGGAACTTCTCTTTACTCGTTCCTCCATAGACAGAGAACATGTCCTCGAGGTAGTGACCCGCGTGACCAGAAGTGACATAGAGATCCTCCTTCGCGAGGTGCGGAGTCCATACACGGTCGTATCCCTTGTCCCCGTGAAGTTGCCAGAGATATTCCTCTATCGCCTTGCGCATGATCATCCCATTTGGTTGGATGAGAGGAAGTCCAGAACCGACGAGGTCAGAGATAGTGAAGAGCTTGAGTTTTTTCCCGAGGATGCGGTGGTCGCGCTTCTTGGCTTCTTCCATCATCGTCGTATAGGCGTCGAGCTCAGTCTTGGTTTCGAATCCGAGTCCATAGATTCTCGTCAATTGTTTGTTCTTGGAATCGCCTCTCCAGTAGGCTCCTGCCAGTTTGTCGAGTTGGAATGAGTCCTCAGGAATCTCGTTCGTGAATTGCACGTGAGGTCCACTACACATATCGATAAAGGTAGCAGTGGCGAATTCGCCGAGGTATCCGAAATCCTTGTATGCTGGATTCTGGAACTTGCCCATATTGGCATAAAAAGAAATCACCGTCTCGCCCTTGGCCGCGAGATCATCGATCATCTCGGCTTTGTAGTCTTCACCGAGCGCCTCTGAAAATGCCTTGGCATCGGCAACTGAGAGAGAGAATTGACGGAACTCTTGTCCTTCGCGGACGATAGCGCGCATCTTTTTCTCGATTTCCTTGAGCTTGGATTCCTCCAGTGTGACATCGCCGAAGTCGATATCATAGTACCAACCGTTATCGACATCAGGTCAGATGGCGAGCTTGGCAGAGGCACCCATGACCATGCGTGTAGCTTGGGCCATGATGTGGGAGAGAGAGTGGCGGCGAGTGGAGAGAGGAGTGGACATGAAAATTAAAAATTAATAATTAAAAATGAAAAATACAAAAGAAATTATGTTCATGATTGGGCTTCTTGTGATAATTCTGGAAAATCCTGTTCAAAGGTTTCTATAACTCAGACAAATGGTCAAATAGTTAGATAGAATTCAGTTCTTTGCTGAGGATCTAGTGGAGTAAGTTCACAAAGTCTTCTGATTTTTGTTGCAATATCTGGAATGATTCCATTACTCGCAAGAATTTCTTGTTGTATTATGGGAATTGCTCTTTTTTTGAGTTCTTCTTCAGTTAGGACTTCTTCTCTATATTCCAGGGTTGCGGGCAATATATAGTAAACAAAGTGATCAAGCTTATGGATAATAGTATGTAGCTTATTTACCATTCCTTCAGGAAGTCATAAATTACCTACAGTTCTTGATCTTTCCCTATCCGAGTCATTATAGTTATAATAATCATAGATTTTTTGAGCCAAAGATGATGCATCTGTTGAAAGTTGTAATGAATCCATGTTTGTAATTTTAAATTTTATTATTCCAATCCATGGAACACGATGAGAGGAGGAGTATCGGGATGAGGAGGAGGGTGAGTGAGCGCATAGGAGAAAATTTATGATATATCGTAATCAAAACTCAGAAACATCGACCGGAATATTTTTATGAGATCTTCTTTTTCGATTTCTCATTTTGCCACACCTATAGCAATATCCTCCATCTTGATGACGAAGTCTTCGAGATAAATCTCATTGAGTACGAAGAACGTATGGAGTGCCAGAAGGGCAGTTCTCTTGTTTCCGTCATTGAAGGTATGAAATTGGATGAGTCCAAAGAAGAGATGTGCCGCCTTCTCGATAATCGTCGGATAATAAATATCATTCTGAATATGATGAAGTACGGATTCGAGTTGTCATGGATTCTTCACGCCTGCAAGTCCACCAAAAGTCTCAAGAACCACAGTGTGAATCATGAGAACATTTTCGTATGTGAGGTATGTGAGGAGTTTTTTCATATTTTATTTGTCAGTAA
The DNA here is from genome assembly GCA_041909865.1 of Candidatus Altimarinota bacterium. Taxonomy (GTDB): domain Bacteria; phylum Patescibacteriota; class Gracilibacteria; order BD1-5; family UBA2023; genus JABFSX01. Next base: position 37,620 of record JAYRRZ010000018.1, read on the forward strand.
GTCGTTTGAGTACAGCCATATTTCGTTCATCTGCGAAAGTGGCATCAAGATTTTTCTTGATGATGTTTGCTTGGGCTGTTGGAGATTTTACTTTCTCCAAATCCTTTGATTGTATAGTCTTATTCATAATAGATAGTTAGAGATTATTTTGTAGTATCAGCTTTCCAGTTTGGTGCCTTCTTTTCTCCCTTTATGATGCAGAGAGACAGGATAAATATCGTGATGATGATGACGGTACACATCGCGCAGAGAGGGCAGAATATACCCACCACAAACTCTTGGTAGATAACGTAGCTATTGAAGAGGATGCCACCAACTGAGAGTCCTGTGAGTACCTTTGCTGGGCATGGCTTCCGAGTGAACCATCCGACGAGGGCGATGATGAAGAGGATAGGATAGACGACGAGAGCAATCATCGGGAAGGCTACCTTGAATTCTCCGAGTGAGAAGATGATAGCACGAGGATTCTGGAGGATACCACTACATGAGAGCGATTGGGAGATATCGCACGGCATGGATTGGAGCACTTCTTTGTTGGCTCCATTCCAGTACTCGTATGCTGGGATAGAGAGATAGACAGCATTGTATACACCGATGAGTGCGAGAACGGCGATGATGAGGTATTTGCGCATAAGAGAAAAAGTTAAGAAATTATGAGCGGAGATTGATTTCGGAGAAGGTTTCAACATTTTTTATCTTCTCGAGGATAATTCTGGATTGGAATTTTTCTTCGTTTGGCGATATCCAGAAGATGTCTTCTGATTTGTCTGGTTCAGTATTGGTTGGAGTTCATGAGTAGGTGAGAATCTCGAAGAAGAAGTCAAAGTAAATCCTATCCTTATCCACTCGATGACTCGTATGAATGAGCCTCAGAGCAGCAGTATCAACATGGAGTCAGACTTCCTCCAGGATTTCCCTCTGTATTGACTCTGTGAGTTCTTCTGTACCTTCGACATGTCCAGCAGGGAGACCATACCATCAGTCGAGGTAGCCAGTATCTTTCCTTTTTACGGCTAAGACGTTTCATTCAGCATTACGGATGATGCCATATACTGCTGCATAGAATTCTGGTTGACGCATAGGGATAAAATCAAGATTTTTATTGTTTCCGTCATTCTGAACAAAGTGAAGAATCCAGGATTTCTTGTACAGAACGTACTTTTATGACTAAAAGTACCAAAAGTCTTTTGGCTTCTATGTTTCATTTTCGTATTTGTATCCAGTTCGATTTCCTAAAATACAAAAACTCGGCTATGCCTCAGACAGTGTGCATTTTTTCACGGAAATCTTCACTGACAAATACATAAAATTCACATAACGAAGCTCAGAAACAGGATTCACCGAATAAAGTAGCAAGATTGAAAGCAATATTTGTATTTCTTTTTATAAAAAACTCCCCGATTTCGAGGAGTGGAGAGTACTACAAAAAAGTCCTTACGAAATCGTGAGAAAAAAAGAATGCATGTCTGTATCAAGTTGTGCGACCATTCGAAAGGGTTGTTAGACTTGGATGCAAGTATATGGATTTTATTGTTTCTTGCAAATTTTATGGAACGTTATCTTATAACCTCGATTTTGTCAATTATAATATCATCAAATGGTACATCGTCGTGTCCCATGCGGCGACAAGTGGTTACTCATTCGATAGCATCAACGATATCCATACCGTCTGTTACTCGACCGAATACCGCATATCCCCACCCTTGTCCGCCTGGACGAGTGAAATCGAGGAAGCTATTGTCTGCGGTGTTGATGAAGAATTGGCTCGTGGCAGAGTGAGGGTCGTTCGTCCGTGCCATGGCAATCGTTCCACGGAGATTCTTGAGACCATTTACTCATTCATGCTTGATAGGATTCTTCGTCTTTTTCTCATTCATGCCAGATTCTAGGCCTCCTCCTTGAATCATGAATCCAGGAATGACTCGATGAAAGAGGGTCCCAGAATAAAAGTCAGAAGCTACATAATCGAGAAAATTCGCTACCGTCTCTGGCGCCTTCTCATTATCCAGCTCGATCATGATGCTACCGAGAGAAGTGGTGATGAGGATAGAAATCATATGCTATTGGTAAAATGGTCTTCGGGGGGAAGAGTCATTGATTAAATTGAGGATATCATTGACATCAGCCCCAGTTTTCTCGGCAGCAAATTTGCAGGCAAATGGGGTGGCTCTATTTTTATCATCAGATCATCATACGATAGAAGAGGCAATTCTGTAGGCATCACTGAGTGAGTATTGTGGCATAAGTGTTATAGGTTATGGAGTAAATAGGTTTCCCCCTTCTTGGTAATCTGTCTACCTCGCGGAGTGCGCTCGATGAAGCCAATCTGGAGGAGGTATGGTTCCACGACGTCCTCGATGGTAGCGACTTCTTCTCCGACGACTGAGGCAAGTGTCGAGAGTCATACTGGCTTTCCATGGAATGATTCGAGGAGATGGCGGAGGAGCTTGCGGTCGAGGATATCGAGACCGTATCCGTCTACTCAGAATCCCAGGAAGATATTCTCACAGTCAGACTTGGTTTCTATGGTTTTGCCAACGGTGGCGTAGTCTCGAAGTATCTTCACATACCGATTCGCAATACGGGGAGTTCCTCTAGATCGTTCGGCAATTGAGGTGATAGCCTCATTAGAAATCGTCCTGAACCCGAGAATCTGGAATGATCTCTTGATGATTCGTGCGAGGTCTGATGGCTCATAGAAATCGAGCTTCATCACGTTGCCAAATCGGTCACGGAGAGGATTGGAAAGGCTCGAGAGGCGCGTAGTAGCCCCGATGAGAGTGAACTTCGGAATATCCATCTTAACACTCGTTGATCCAGTCCCAGAACCAATCATTATATCAATCTGGAAATCTTCCATTGCGGAATAGAGGATTTCCTCAATCTGAGGTCGGAGTCGATGAATCTCATCGATGAAGAGTATCTCGCCTTCGTTAAGACTTGTGAGAAGAGATACAATATCAGATTGTTTCTCGATAGCTGGTCCACTGGTTGACTTGATTGCCGATCCCATCTCATGAGCAATGATTGTGGATATAGTCGTCTTCCCGAGACCTGGCGGACCATAGAACAGTATATGCTCAAGAGCAGTATTGCGTATTTTCGCAGAATCTATGGAGATCTGGAGATGTTCTTTCATTTGTTCTTGTCCAACGTATTCTACGAGTTTACGTGGTCGGAGAGAAATCTCAGAAACAACATCTTCCTCTTGTGCCTTTGGTGAAACGGTTCGAATTATATCGGGGTTTTTGGATGACAGGATAGGCATACACAAAATAATACGTATTTTTTCTAGAAAATCAATAACTATATTAAATTCTAATTCAAAACACATATTCCTATAATTTATTGACAATCAATGTGCTATGTATATTATGAATATAAGTAATCGTTTAGGTGTGAATAATCGAGTAACTCTCTCACAAAATACTCAGAACATGGATACACAATTCCTTTCAGAGTTTTTTTGACTGGAAAAATGTCGGGAACTCTCACTGAAGGACAGGGATGCTATTGAGGAGGCATTTTCCCTTGCTTGTCAAGCCCATGAAAAAAAAATAAGAAAAGACGGAACACCATATATGAATCATATTAGTGATGTTCTCTGGGAGTATATTCGTATAACACGAAAAAAATACGTTCTGGCAGACAATCTTATTGTGGTTATACTCCATGATGTTCTTGAGGATCATCCTGAGTTTGCCCCCCAAATTGAAAAAAAATTCGGTTTTCTTGTTTTCCAATGAGTAGAGAGTCTCAGTAAGCCATCAAGTCGAGTGATTACAGCTTCTCAAAAGGTAAGAACTCAGGCAATACTGTCTTGAAGATGGACTCAGGTCATTCAGGCGGCTGTTATATGACTCGTACGTCAATTGGTTATCTGGGAATATCTGACTCCAGAATACATGAGTCTCAAAGATTACATTAAATCACTTCCTGTGAATGACCCAAAACAGACTGAGAGCGTTCAGTTTTTGATGAAAATTATGCGTCTTTCCCCAGATGACTTTGAGATCAAATGTGCTGATAGAATCAGCAATCTGAGACACTTGACAGCAGTGAGTGGAAACTATTTAATAAAAAATCTCTTCTCCACATGGGGGTATATTCTCAAGGCAAAGGCACTATGACGAAATGATCTTGTTTGTGAGCTAGAGTCTGGGATGAGTGCTCTTGCTTGTCAGCTTGAAAAAAAATTGCCTACAGAACATGCAGCTTTTTTCCAGTGTGCCCAAATAGAGATAAGGCAGTATTGATATCAGTGATAAGATATTTTTCTATAGATCGTAGTTCATTGTTTATGATAGGCTTCTCGGTGCTGATGATAACAGTTTGCTCGGTAATTTTTACATACTTAATATAAGGGATGAGTGCTCATTTCTCGAGGCGAGTGAGAGTTTTCTGGATTGTATTCCATGCTAAAGCTGTTTCCATATCTCGGCGGCGATTATAGTTACCTCATTTTTTTGAGTGCTTTGAAAGATTAATGAGCTCCATAGATTATCGTTTAGTTCTTGTTAAGTGGAGGATTTCTCGCCCAACGGTTTGACTCTCTCTGCGGTAGAGGAGGCTTCACTTGTTGGTATTGAGTTTCATAGCTTCTGGAAGGAGCGGGATAACATGGAATCCATGTTTCTCAATAAGGGCGTATATCTCGGTAAAATATGAGTATGTTCCATGAAGATTCCAGAAAGGGAGGCTCATAACAATATTACCACGAAAGTTTGCTTTAGTGAGTCATGAGAGAAAATCATGGTAGATACTTGCGAGGTTTTTCCGCTCTGACTGTACTTTCTCGAGAGATATATCACGAGGTGACATGACATTTCCGAGATATCCTTCACTGACGATAGTGAGAGTGGATTGGTGGATTGGTGGATTGGTGGATTGGAAAATACGAGCAATTCATCGTGCTATATCACGAGCATCAAGCTCGAAAACATCACTCTGAAAATTCGCAAAGTCTTTGTTGGGAGTTCCTCCAGCAATCTTGATTCGTTCTTGCCAGACCTTTTCTCATTCAATAAATCTCTCAAGACTCTCACGGCTTGAAGTCACCATTTCTTTCGAGATATCACTCCCATAAACATGAGTGATGCCCATATTGGCTGCCTCAATGAGGGTCGTCCCGAGTCCACAAAATGGATCATAAATAGCAGGTTGGTGGATTGGTGGATTGGTGGATTGGTTTTGTGTTAGGCTAGTATTTCTTGCCACCCCGCCACCCCGCCACCCCGCCAGATTGATCATCATCTGAACAAGCTTTGGTGGCATCATCCCCACTACCATATCACGAGATTTGTTCGTATCCCTTTTTGCATAGGCATCGATATCCTGACAAGCAAGACTCCTCCCGATATAATATTTCCCATCATCGCGAACGGAACGAAGTGAGGTGTGGCAATCCAGAGTTTCGGAGAGCTGAGTTGTTTCCTTCGTTGCAATGACAGGGGCTGCAATAAGGCTATATTCATTTCCTGTTTTTCAGAGTTTTTCTTTCTTAAAGCTGGCAGCATTAATATTTTCATTTTTCTGATTCACAAGTCGAGCAGAGATTCATCGTTCCATGAGAGTTTTCTTGATACGGAGACCAATATCTGAGAGACGGAATTTAACTCCATACGCTCCAAGAGCAAAATCAGCCTTTATTGCCTTTGAATCGGTAAGATATCCAATCACATCCGTTGGAAATCGCTTCTCATCAGTTTCTCCGAGTATCTTGATGATACGGATGGATCCACCGATAGTGAGGAATTTTTTCGCGAGTTGCTCGTCGCTGTATCCAGGTATCTGAAAGATGGCCACCGTTTCTGTGTGTGTCTGATAGGCATCATTTCCGAATATGGCAAAAAGTTCAGCGAGGGAGAGTTTCCACTCGCGACCGAGAGTGAAGGCAAAAAGGTTGGTTGGTGGGTTGATTGGTCTTTGAGGCTCCCCTTGAGAAAGGGGGCTAATGGAGTGTATTCTCATGTCTCAAGTATAGAGAAAACACAAAAAAAGACAAAATAGAGTGACTACACTTCCACCAAAGGCTGAATATTGAATCCACTTTGTACCTTTGCTCGTTGACAGTAGTCCTCGATAGATTCGAAAAAATACGGAGGAAATGCGTTCTGAATTTTCCCCACGAGGTAGTATCCTGTGAGCATCATCGCCGCGTAACTGTCCGAGATTCCTGAAAAACTACGAACCTCTTCGTTGGATGAATTTGTTTCTCAGTCATGGACTCTTTCGTACACTCCTTTCGAAAGAATTTCTTCGCCTTGATGTTCTTGTTTCCAACGAGATCCTGAAAAGATGGGGAGATTCACCTGATTTTTCCCGTACTGGATTCCCGTTTCATTTCCGAAGCATATGAAGAGCTCTCTCTCATCCTGAACCACCGTGGTAGCATGCCGCATTTGCTCATAAGAGAAGACGTCTCGGGCTACTTTGCGACCAAAAAGCTCGATAAACTTTGTCTCAATCATCTCACGATAGAGGACAAACTGATTCGGGAGAACAACACAGAAACTGGCGTATTTACCCCAATCAATCCTCGATATTGCTTGATCAAAATCTCCAAGAATAAAATCTCGCAGTTTCTCAAGATTCAAGCTGAGTTCGGCCCCGTAGAGGTAACCAAAATAGGTAGAGGTGTTGTAGGTATATGGTTCAGCAATTTTTGGAAATACCCAAGTAGTATCAGCAATATTTTTTCCTGTACTCTCTCGAGAAGAAGAGATGAGATAGGTTTTTTTATCTTTTGCCTTTGCGGCATTGAGGATGATTGGCGCATGCTTCTCTCCACTCGCAGATACGACGACCACTTCGGAGATAGAGGGGATTCTCTCAAGTTTCTCTTCTACTTCTGATTCACTCGCGAAAAATGCTGGAGTATTTCGAAAGAGAATCTTCCCTGTGATATACCCATTTCCACTTCCCACCACGAGAGGGAGCTCAAATTGTGAGAGATTGATACTTGGGAGATTAGGAGTATGGAGGTATTTATCGATGGTTGCAAGGACAATCTGGTCGAGCGATGCGAGTTGGGGCATATGTGTGAGGGTTAGAACAAAATTTAGTATAAGAAAAATTGAGCTTGTTTCAAAAGAAAACCTCTCTAATGAGAGGCTTTTATCTGAGAAGTGGAGAGCTTTCCTGTTGAAATATCTTGATTTCCAGAGTAATAGGTACCAATAGCTACCAGAACTGCAGTGACGAGGGCACCAATATTTCGTCTCAGGCGGAAGCTATTTCTCCCAAGTTCAACCAATTCTGCATCGCTCATGGATTCAAGCTTCGTATGGAGGCTTGTAGGAGGGTAGTGTCATCCAAATCAAATTTCTCCATAAGGGAACCAGACACTTCTATTATCGGTAACTATTTGAGTTTTTCTGAGAGTTTTTCTTCTCACTAATTCTCATATTCATTGGAAAAAGCTATATAAATAGTCGGGAAGATGGGAAGTAGGGGTATTCATAGAAATCAAAGATTATATCGTAGGAGTTTCTACGAGCTTCTCGAGTCCGATTCGTCCTTTTTCTCGGTCTACATTGTAGACCTTTACTTTTACCACTTCACCTACCTTCGCCACACTATTTACATTATCAATTCTTTCTTTTACTCCGAACTTGGAGATATGGATCATTCCTTCTTTTCCTTTGGCAATCTCGACAATCGCACCAACCGTATCGAGGATTTTTACAATTTTCCCTTCGTAGATGTCACCGACTTCGATTTCTTTGAGAATCCCCTTGATAAAATCGAGCGCAGCTTTTCCTGCTTCTTGCGTTTTTGCCGTGATAGTACAATGTCCATCATCTTCGAGATTCACTTCCACGCCAAAGTCTTTCTCAATACCCTGAATTGTTTCACCACCTTTACCGATGACTTCGCGCATCTTGTCTTCTGGTACGAATACTGCGAGAAGGAATGGTGCATATGGAGAAAGCTCTGCACGAGGAGCCGCGAGACATTGTTTCATCTCACCCATGATATATCCACAAGCATCTACTGACTTCGCAAACACAGCACGAATTACATCCATAGAGAGTCCAGCAATCTTGCAGTCCATCTGAAGGGCAGTGATACCAATTTCAGTACGAGCTACCTTGAAGTCCATATCACCGAGGAAGTCCTCTTGTGCCTGGATATCAGAGAGGATTTCATATTTTCCTGTATCTTCATCGTAGATCATCCCCATCGCTACACCAGCTACCATAGCCTTGATAGGTACTCCAGCATCCATGAGTGACATCGTTGAACCACAGACACTTGCCATAGAAGAGGAGCCATTACACGTGGTGGTCTCAGATACCACACGAATCATGTATGGAAATGAATCCTCGCTTGGAAGCACTGGTTCAAGTGCCTTCTCAGCGAGACGACCATGACCAACTTCACGACGACCAACCCCACGCAGTGGCTTCACTTCACCCACAGAGTATGGAGGGAAGTTGTAGTGGTGGATATAGCGCTTGGTATCTTCTTCGAACATATCATCGATAATCTGGATATCAGAAGGTCCACCGAGCGTTGTCACAGAGAGAACCTGAGTTACACCACGTTCAAACAATGCAGAGCCATGCGTACGAGGGAGAATCGGTGCAGTCGCACGAACAGGACGCACCTCATCTGGCGCACGACCATCGAGACGAGAACGAGTATTGAGAACGGTTTTTCGCATGTGTGTTTTTACTACATCTTTCACACTGTCGGCGATATCGCCCATTTTTGGAGTATTGGTTTCTTCATCATATCCGAGTCTCTCTGCAACACTGTCCACGAGATGGTGGATAGCATCATGGAATTCGAGTTTCCCGAGATTGTAGAGTGCTTGGATTTCATCTTCTGTAATCATTGCATGAACCTTTTCGAGGATTGTGGCATCAGTGTCGATGATGGTGATTTCTGAGGTTGGAAGGGTGTGTACCTTGCTATACTCAGCGACAAAATCTACCTGTGCCTGACAGAAATCCTTGATAATACTGTGAGCAAATTCGAAAGCACGAACCATGAGGTCGTTGGATACTTCGCTTCCTTGACTCTCTACCATGGTGATAGCATCAGCGGTTCCTGCAACCGTGAGGTCGAGGTGTGCATTCTGGAGTTGTTCAAATGTTGGATCAAAGACAAAATTCCCAGCCTCATCAGCAATCACACGAACTCCAGAAACTGGAGCCTCAAATTCCTTCACTCCTGCGAGCATAACAGAGAGTGATGCACCAGTAACACCATACCAACCAAAGTCAGAAACACCGCTCGAACTCATGATGGTTGAGATGATTTGTACTTCGGTACGAGTTCCTTTTGGAAACATTGGACGAATCGGGCGGTCGATAACACGACTATTGAGAATCGATGATTCGCTTGGACGACCTTCACGTTTCATAAAACGGTTTCCACCAATTTTCCCATTTGCGTAGTATTTTTCCTGATATTCTACCGTAAGTGGGAAGAAGTCTCCATCCTTGGGATTCCCGATGCCAGTCGTTGTGAGGAGGAAGTTCCCATCCTCATCCCGAATAACCACAGAGCCCGTTGCGAAGAGTGCAAGACGTCCAGATTCGAAGGTGATTTGTTTTCCACCGATGGAGTAGGTTTTTTCGATAACAGCTCGCGTGAGAGCGAGTTTATCCTTGAGAGCAACAATCATAAAAAAGTAATTAGATAGTAGAAATGAGTGAGTATAGAGGCGCTCACACCTCACAGATATATGACTTCTCGGAATTCCAAACCAATCTTCTGATAAAAAACTCGTTCGGAAGTGGCGAGAGGTATACTGCGCGAGTGATTATAGTGAGAGCATGAAAAATAGCAAAAAAATTGACATATAGACGTAGTATATTGTATCTCATAAACATAAAGAGGTACTTCATTGGGCGAAATCACAAGCAGAGGTACTTTTCCCAAGATGATAATTCTACCCATATAAAAAATCTCATCATTCAGATGAGATTTTTGTTATCTGCTGGTGCCCCCGACAAGAATCGAACTTGTGTCTAAGCCTTAGGAGTGCCTTGTTCTTCCACTAAACTACGGGGACGGATCGGCGAGTAGTGATATACGCGAGGGATTATAGAGAAAATAGAGGAAATAGCAATAGAATCCACATAAACAAGGAGAAACCCGCTTTTCAGCAGGTCATGGTGGCATACTTTGTGAGGAGTTGGCGGATGATACAGGGGTATGTTATCCTTGCGCAATGATGAACCAATTCTCAATTAATAGAGTAACCATTTATTGACTTTTTAGAAATTTATCTAATATACAAATCATAAGTAATTTTTTATTGAGGATGAGTCTATTACGATGGGTACAAAATACCCTTGATGATGTGTTTACACCAAATTCTGCTAATATGCACATTCCTCACACTGTGGCATTTATTATGGATGGGAACAGGACACCGATAAAGCACTATGCAAGAGTGAGTAATGAATATCTGATTCGTCAACTTTCAAAAAATCCTGATTTTGCAGGATATAATATTTCTCTAGCGGAGAAGTCTTATCAGGTAAGTACTCCTGGTGGACATACGTATGAGATTGATATAGATTTTCCTGGTTGACTCGGGTATATTGCTGGATACGAGCGGATGCGTCAGGTAATTAATCTCTGTCTGAAATACAAGATAAAAGTAGCATCATTTTGGTGATTGTCCACAGACAATATCGAGAAACGACCTCCAGAGGAACTTCGAGTGATCTACGAGATTCTTGAGCAAGAGACTACGCGGCTCGCGCAAGAATCTCATGCAAAATGAATCAAGATAGAGCTCATCGGCAATCGTGAGAAATTGGCGAAGCTTTCCACTGATTGAAAGCAAGAAGGAATTATATTGAAGTCATTAGAGAATGCGGTAAGCTTGACCCAAGAGAATACAGTCATGACAGCAGCAATGGTGCTTGCTTATGGTTGACAGGATGAGATTACTCGAGCCTCTCAAGATGCTATGATGGATATTATTGCGATGTCAGATTTTCCACATGAAGCTCCCAAAGAAGTGCGAGATGCATTTATCAGGAAAATTATGACAATAGATTTTATTTCTCAATATGTAGAATCTCGTAGAAAACTCGGACCACTCGACATGATAGTGCGGACAGGGTCCTGAGATGCGAGTACCGTTCGTATTTCTGGATTATTTCCTTGGGAAGATTACCCTGAGGTGTATCAGTTTTCTGGGAGTTGGCTCAATTTCCGTGAAAAGGAATTTCGCCGTATGCTCATTGCCTTTAGTCGAGCAGACCGGAAGTATTGAGGAGAATCCGCCAAACCGACGAAATAAGGTGAATAGGTGTATTTTGATTCCCAAAAACTTGATTTTCCAGAAAAATTCATAGAATTCCTCTCACCTATATCTTGCGGATATAGCTCAATTGGCTAGAGTACCGCCTTGCCATGGCGGCTGTTGTGGGTTCGAGTCCCATTATCCGCTCCA
>JAYRRZ010000019.1:0-3121 GCA_041909865.1 Candidatus Altimarinota bacterium
AGAAATGGTCGGAGAATAAAACTGTACTGAGGAAAAGTAGATGGCACTACCAACGTCTGCTGAGTCGTTGAAATAATCCCACGCTGTATTGGCGGATTGATTGCTACCGAGAGTACAGGTTACTTCATACACCGTTTCACCGCTAGAATGTGCAAGGGTAGATGAGTAGTAATAGTTTCTCGTGCAGCCTGTAAGGTCGTTGCCCGACTTGCCAGTATAGGTAATCAGTTCCTCACCAATACGAATAGAGCCACTTGATGCAAACGTAGACGCATCTACCAGAGTGATAGTCGTAGCACTACTAGTAATATCACCATTTAGGGTGCTGGAATTGCCAGTTTGTAACACCGTAAAAGGAGAGGTATGAACTGAGCTTGTATCGTTGAGTGTGATTGATTTAGCCATTGATTTGTTCCAACTCAGATAATCTTGCGGTAAGTTCGGAAACCTCTTGCGTCCTACCCTCAATCGCTAGTCCAGCGTTAAACTGTTCAACCGCTTCTAGTTGTTTGCTATCTAGCCCATCAGTAGACACCAGCTCTGCACGACACCGCTCTAATTCTTGCTGTGCAGCGTACAGATTGTCCTGAGCTTGCTTGATTTCCTTAGATAACACAATTACTCGGCTATTGTCTTGGTCGTCAATCTCCACGTATTTGTCATCGCTCAGTTTTAGGTATTGCATAATCTATGTATCGCCAGTGACATTTACATACCTATTGTCGAGGGTAGCACCCAAATCAGCCTCAGTATGCGTGTGCATGGTGAGGTCTGAATCATCTTTGAGTAGGTCAACAACTGGCGTTGGCATAACTTATAGTAGTTTTCGTGTTTCTGTACCAATTATTCTTGGCACTTGATAAATACCAAGGTTAGTAGCTACTACGATAACTACTGCTTTCCAATCTAATTGACCTGCTACCCATAAACCAAAGGTAGATGAGATAGTTGCGTATAGGAATACTTTTACATATCCAGGTACTACTCCCCAAATATTCTCAATCTCTTTGAAGAATAGTTCTATTTTTTTAGCCATAATAGCCTCCTTAGTGTGCTTAGTACGTTACTAATTAGCCTAGACAAGCCATTCTGTTGGCTCATTTCAGGCTTTTCTTTTGGTAGTGTGAGTAACTCCTCAATGCGTTCATCAAGTCTATCTATTGCGAGTGCTTGTTCTGCGGTTTTGGATTGTAGTTTGATGTTTTCCCTTCTTAGTTCGCTCAACTCATCGCCCAGTCGTTCAATCTCTCTATTCTTGTCGCTTTCCAACATAAACTTCTCTTTTTCTAACTGTGAGTAGTCTTTTCGTGCTTTAGTTAATTGATCCTCTACTTCTAATAATCGGTCTATTGTTCCAATGATGTTAGCTTCATCTGCCAAGCAGACTAATTTAGTGGCTAGGGTTTGTAAGAATTGATTATGTGACGTTCTAACTTCGGTTAGTTCACTTTTGGTAGCTTCGTGATCTGCTTTCTCATTTTGAAATAAATCCCAATTCTTATTTCTCTCATCTCTTTCAGTTTGCCACTCGGCTTGTGTGTATGTTTTTTCTGGCATAATAGGTGTTAACCAACCCAATACATTCCTATAGTTATGTTGTACGATTTTGCAAGGTGAGCCAGTGGGGTAATTCTGGTCAAACGATCTGAATAAGTTCAGATTGCCCTCAACAAAAATAGATATATGTCCTACTCCATCAGTACTCTTAAATATCATCAAAGCACCTTTTGTTGGTAAAGCATCGGGAGTATTGATTATCCAGTTAAACTCATTTCCTCTTTTAGTTGGGAAGTCCTGAGCATTTGTACCGATAATGGGAGTTAAATTAAGTACCTCAACAATATATTGATTAGCAAGGTCAGTGCATTGATATAACGCCCCGCTAGAGTAACTGTGGTATTCAACCTTCTTTCCGTTGTATTTAGTAATAAATTGGTCTAAAGGTAATGCCATGAATATCCTCCTGCTGTTTTACTTGCACCAGCCAAACAGTTTTGTATTGATGTGTGAAGTAAACCCATACTTTGAGATGCGGTGCGAATAGAGTCATAGACAACCTGTTTATCATCCTTTATAGCGACCACCCTCTTTCTTCTTGCAGGTCGGGGATAATGATTGTCTCTTAACCCAATTCTGAAAGCATGTTTTTGATTTTCAGAACTTGTGACCCACTCAAGATTGGAGACATCATTATTTAATTTATTTCCATCTATGTGATTTACCTCTCGCTTATTTTCTGGGTTTGGAATAAATGTTTGAGCAATTAACCTGTGCATTAGGTGTTGCTCACCATCTAAAATAATTGCAATATAACCATGACTACCAGCAACTCGTCTATTTATCAGACGCTTGAAGTGCTTGGAATACACACTACCATTTGAGTAGATTATGTAGTTTTTGGTGTTTTTTGTGTCTAGTGTCATACAGTCTTGAGTAAATAGCTAATGATGATGCTGATAACTCCGCCAAGGATGCCAGCAGAACCAGCAGCAGTCCACATCTTTTTCTCTAAATCTCTGATTCTCTGTTCCTGATCGGTAGCATCTTCTTTCATCGCTATAAAAGTTTCTTTGGTAACCGTATCGCTTCCAAGCTTGATCTCAATAGAGGTCATCCGTCTTTCAATATCTTCAACTTTTTGCAAGATTTTACCCTGATCACTAGCAATCTGTACAATTATGTTTGTCTGTTCTTCTGACACGTTTTTAATCTTTCTATCAAGACTTCGTTTCATAATTCCTACTTCCACTACATCGAGGCGTAGTGAGTGTGTATCTGGTAGGTAGCTTTTTTTTTATCATAGATAAGCACTTACGGCGGTAATCAAGGCTGGTAGTGTGTCATTTGAGTTATAAATGGTTACGTTAGCACCTGCGTCTGCAGTTCTGGTGTTCAAATAATAACTTGTTTTTGATGTTGCAGTTAGAATCCCAGATCTACTAAGTGGAATAAAAAAGAATCCAGCGACGCTTGCCCACCTACCGCCGTATATAGCTGTCCAGGCATTAGAAGATTCGCTATTATTAGCAGTAGAGAGAGTCGAATAAATGGAGAAATCAGTGGCAGCTGAGCTTGTTTGCCACCCAACTCTGACTAAATAATTAGTATTCCAAACCCCGAT
>JAYRRZ010000020.1:0-2724 GCA_041909865.1 Candidatus Altimarinota bacterium
TGTGGGGCTTCAGTAAAGGAAGAGAAGAGTGCGACGTGGCATTTGTAAAGAAAACAGGTGCTCTACGCTACGCAGGAGAAGGTGCAGATACAGCTTGCAAGTTCCACAACCAAGCCCTCACCTCCATCATCACACGGTACACAGAGGAATTAAAAGTATTGGAGAGTAAATAGAAATATGGAAGAAACAATCACACTATACAAGAACGACACAGTACGTTCTATCGAACAGACTATTGAATCAATCAAAAAGTGGCAAGCTTTAGGTGGTCATTCAAACCCACGAGAGACAGCCCTAGTGCTTACTAAACTGGAAGAAGCAAGAATGTGGGCAATGTACATGGTCAATAGAGACAAAGAGGAATTATTAGAGTTAACAGGGGAATAGAGATATGAATGATGAAGTATTGAAAAACGGATATGTGGGGAATCTCGCTGGCTACCACGCTCACGGTAAGACATACGACTCGGACGGCAATCTTATACCAGACGCACTACCACACGAAGAAGACTGTTTTTGTTGCCGTAAGAACCTGTTTACCCCACCCACCACAGAGGAATTATTAGAGTTAGATAAGACAAATGGCTTCTGATTGAACTAATACACGGAGATTGCCTAGAGGAGATGAAGAAGATACCTGATGGGAGGGTTGACCTTGTCCTTACTGACCCACCGTATGGAACGACAGCGTGTAAGTGGGACACTGTTATTCCCTTTGAGCCGATGTGGGAACAATTAAAACGAGTGACAAAGAAAAATGGAGCGATAGTTCTGTTTGGTAGTCAACCGTTCACCTCTGCGTTGGTAATGAGCAACCCGAAGATGTTTAAGTATGAGTGGGTGTGGGATAAAATAACAGCCCGTGGGCATCTTGTCGCAAAAAAACGCCCAATGGCACAGCATGAAAACCTATGTGTTTTTGGTAATGGTGCAACAACATACAATCCTCAAATGACGCTGAAGAAAAAACCAGAGCGAGGTTCCTCTGTTGAAGCAAGCAGAACTACACTAGTTGGTGGCTCAACTACAAAAGAAAAGGAGATGGTCATAAGAACACACTCATATCCAAAAACAATACAGACCTTTGGCATGGATAAGAGGGTTGGTCATCCAACACAAAAACCAGTCGCACTCATGGAATACCTCATCAAAACTTACACCAACGAAGGAGAAACAGTCTTAGACTTCACCATGGGCAGTGGCACGACCATGCTAGCTTGCCAGAACCTAAACAGAAACGGTATCGGTATAGAACTAGACGAAACGTATTACAACATAGCAAAACAACGTATAGAAAACACACCATGACACCACTCAACACAATCATAGAGGAGGAGAAGAAGGAGTTTGAAAACTTGAGCAGGGTTCTTGTAGAAGAGAAACAAATAGAGGGATATGGGCTAATGCGTACCTATACAGGAGGTGCGACTCAAGAACAAATTGACTTTCTCACCACCGCCATGCAACGTGCGTATGATGCAGGAGAAAAGAAGGGACGAGAGGAGGTAAAGCGAGAATTGCTTTCAGAGCAAGAAGCAAACTATCCCACAAAGACAGATAAGCAAGAACCGAAAGCAATCTACCGTAAAACAAACGAAGGCGACTTTTATGAGATAGACAAGTAATAACAATATGAATAACAACGAATGGGAGAAAATTAGAGAGGATATACTCACTGCGACTTGGCGTTCTGCAAAGCGCGGAGAGGTGCTGATAGACAAGGAGTTACTCAACTCCCTTCTCCAAAAGCAACGAGAGGAGATACTTCAAGACCTAGAGATATTTTTGAACGATATTCCCGAAGCATACGGCTGGGGGGCGGAAGATGAAGAAGCAAATCGTGGCTATCAAATATGTTCAAAAGCAGTCAAGGCAGAACTAAGACGATTTATTGACCAACGACTCACCCCCACCAAGACAGATAAGCAAACAGAAGTATGAAAATAATCGAACCAACACTAGAAGGTATTGACGGTGCAGGAATGATGTTTTTGGCACATCAAAGAAATCTTGCGCGTCTATATAAAAAACGTTTGGAATGTGGAACGTATAAAATGTTCCCATTGTATGCGACAGAAAATGGATTTGAGCTTGAATTACCAGATGATGAACCTGCACACTTTTACAAGACAGATAAGCAATAAGATTATGCAAATAGATAAATACACGTTGTACGGCACACGACTACTTGTCTTCCTTGAAGACTCACCACAATCAAACCAATACCATCAAGTCCGCCTGACACCAGCACAATTTAAGGTAGTAAGTGACTCAATCTCAAACGTAGTAGGTAGAAATGGCGATGACGAAGACGTAGAAATTGAAATGAGCGTTGATACCTACACGCTACCCGACTTACAGGAAATATATGAGTTCCCCACCACCCCAGATAAGCAAACAGAGGTATGAAATGGATTTTAATCATTCCAGCCGTATTTATTCACATACTAATGCGTTGGTGTGAAATTGGAGCTAAAGTATTCGGCATACTCAATGATAAATGCGTTGACCTATTATCAGCCCCCACCAAGACAGATAAGCAATAACAATATGAAAACACAAGTAGGAACTTGTCCAAAATGTGGAGCACCCATCTATGTACCAACGGCATGGTGGGGAGTAAATCCACCACCGAATGAATATACATGTGGTTGTTTTGGACAGACTGGAATAATCAAGACAACAAACACTACAGGAACCACCCAAACCAAGACAGATAAGCAA
>JAYRRZ010000021.1:0-2488 GCA_041909865.1 Candidatus Altimarinota bacterium
ATTAAGTAATCCGTTAGTCTTGTATGTATGCAAATTCCGTTTGATATGCAGTGCTCCGATGCTAATCGTTTGACCAAAAAGCGAAACGAAATCACTGGAAAGTTTGGATGCTCTATATACCATAGGTACAGATAGAGGAATAATTTTCTTGTGTCTCCCGGCATAGGAATGCCGTACATCATCTTCAGGGATGAAAGATCTAATGAAGTGTTCATAGACAGTAACCATTATAAATCATCCACAGAAGTCGATTTCATTGATTTCTTACCCTTACTGGCCAATGCAACTGATGCAAGTGTAGTAGCAGTTTGCTTCTCAAGTCCTTGCACAATTATAGCTACTTCTTCTTCAGCAAGTAGAGTAACATTTGCAGGATCATTTTTGAGAGCTACCCAAATATCTTTTAGAAGATGGGGTAAGCGTGGATGTGCAGATAGAATAGCTTGTTCCAATTCTGCAATTTGTAGTTTGGTGGATTCAATTGGGGTCATGGCTTATACCAGTCCTTTCTTAATTGCAATCCATTCATCGCATACAATGGAATCAGGATGAATTTCCCAGATACAAGAGAGTGGAATATATTGAGTAGTTGCTACATCTTTAAGCGGATCAAGCACTCTGATACGTAATGCTTTTCCTACTTCTACTGCTGGTTCAAGCAGTGATAGAGTTACAGTTTTAGAGGCCATATATTGATAGTCTGTAGGTGAGTGTGAAATGAATTGTATTGCCGCGAATTTCCCAAGTAATCCTATGCTTTTTTCCATCTTCTGCTACTTGATGCCTGAAAGCTAAATCCCTATCTCGACGCGCTTGTACTGCTTTAATTAGACGGCGATGCAGTCTAGGATCAGCTACTATTGTAGCTTGTCCAGTTTGTTTCAAGCGATTCCAGATAGGGAGATATTGGGATTCAGTGAATACTGACATGCAGATTTTGGTTTTAGTAGAGTTTTTATTTGTAGGTTCTGTCAGGCGCATTTGAGATAGTAAGTTGGAGCCGAACTCACTACCTCAATTCTGACAGAACCTACTGGGAAAAACTCTAAGCAGTTTAGGGCAAGGATTCCTAGTTACTTAGAGAAAACCCAATTACAGGTTATTCAAAAGCTTAGTGCCATCGTCTTGCAGCAGTTCATCGGCCTTTTCATCCAAGAACTTAATGCAATCTGCAAACTGTTCAGCATTCGGGCTGGAGTTAGCATATATTGCGAGTTGTTCCTTAAGTTTAGTGATGACCGGCTTGTTAGACTTAACTTGCTGGTACTTATTAGAGAACAGTTTCGCAGCCAGAGTAACTTGATCCGCAGATTTGCCAGTAACAGCAGGCATGATTTCCACATAATCTTTGGAAAAAGCATCCCAAATTTCCTTGGGAATACCACGACCACGACGTTCGCCTTCCGGCATATTTGCAATAAATTCCCACACACATTGTTCAGTGGGGAAATTAGCGGCAGTCATAGTTTCATTGTCATTAAGCAAGCTACGAGCTTGACCAACAACTACTGCTTCTACTGCTGCTTGCAACAATTCCAGACCTTTGCCGCCAGTTTCCAGAATGCTAACAATGCCTTCGATAGAAGGAATCGGCAGTTTCAGTTCAACAGTGGCGCGCTTGTTACCAAGTTCATCTTTGCGGAAACCGAATTTGTAATCTCGAACATCAACTTTATTGTCAAAGTTCGGAATAATTTGAACAGCAGAAGTGTCAGCAGCTTGGTTTTCAGTTCCAACAGTAGTCGTGTTTTCAGTGGTGTCGTTCATTTGTATTACTCCAGAGTAAGTGATGTTACATAGTTAAGGAAACAGTTTCCCCGATTGAGGAGTATGTATTCTCTCATACGGTCGGGAGGCTGTCAAGTGCTACCTGAGTTTAATAGTATTAAGCCAGATCATCCATAACAAATGGTAGAAGAGATTCTTCATCAGATTCTAGCTTGCCTTTGAAGAATTCCATTTTCTCTTTCAATGAATTACCTTTAATTCTCTGTCCTGAAATTCCTTTCTCAAAAGAGTCTGGTTCGCAGATTACATATAGAGACTCTTTTGCGCGAGTACAAGCAGTATAGAGAAGCTCTCGCTGAATCATAGTGTTATGGGAGTTATGAAGAATTAGATATACATTTCTCCACTCAGAACCTTGAGATTTGTGAATTGTGAGGGCATAGGAAAGTAGTAATGCATTAATACCAGCAGCAGATTTTACTTCAACCAGTTGTTCTGAATCTAGCAGTTTGACTGTCAGTACATGCGATGCTTCTTTCACTCTATCTTCTACTTCTGATACTTCAATAGAATCTAGCATCTTATCTACATCTTCAGTAGTTGGTTCAGACTCGCTGGTAGTTAGGTGGTGAGTTGATTCTTGCAAGCATCCCCAATAATCTAAATTGGTTGATGCAGCTTGTGGCCATTTTCCCATATAAGTAGGGTTGCGTTTGATTTCTACAATCTCTGCATCTTCCTTTTCATAAAGAACTAAATC
>JAYRRZ010000022.1:0-4617 GCA_041909865.1 Candidatus Altimarinota bacterium
CCAAAAAATACAAAAACCCACCATTGGTATAATTACCCAAATCCATTATACTATCATCTATGAATACCACCAATTACTCACCGGCCACCAGTACAGAGTCGCGCGCGCTTTCCCTATTAGGTCAAGGCGTTCCGCCAGTTACAGTTGCTGCATCGCTTGGTATTACTGAGTCGCGGATTTCGCAGTTACTTTCAGATGAACAATTTGCGGCGGCGGTCGCGGATTTGCGTTTTGATAACCTACAAAAACATAATGTTCGCGATTCTAAATATGATGAATTAGAAGATACTCTCCTGAAACGAATGGAAGATTGTATTCCTCTGATGCATCGGCCAAATGATATTCTGCGCGCAATTCAAGTAATTAATGCGGCAAAACGGCGTGGTACTTCTGCGCCAGATCACATCACTAATAAACAAACTGTTATTCAACTTACTATTCCTGTACAAATTCTTAATCAATTTAAAGCTAATTCACAGAATCAAGTCGTATCAATTGGCGAACAGACATTACTTACAATGCAATCTAATAACTTAGAATCACTCTCATCTCTTGGTAAAGGAACACAAAATGGTAGCCCCGCCCTCATTGAAGGAAAAGCAAGCGCTTCAAGCAGTTGAAGAAAAACGCAAACAATTACTTGCAGCTAATAAAAAGGCTGCGGAGTTAATTCTGCTTTCTCTGAATTTAGGCGGTACGCGCGTGGCCTCAGTTAATTCTACAAAAACTAATGGATTCTAAAACTAATAGTATTTTAGAGGCACTTGGAGAGAGTACAGAACAACCTCCAGTAGTACAAGAGACAATTGTTGAGGCTGCATTTGAAGCTCAACAAGTTGTAGATCTAGCTAAGTTATCTTTAGATTTCTTGGCTGGATTAGCTATGCCCTCAGTATATCGCTATGCATTTCCTCCTGTATTCATTGCAGTATGGCAATGGCTTACAGAATATGCACACAAGAAAAGAGATTTCTCGCAATTAGCATTGGGACTTCCGCGCGGTTTCGGTAAGACAATGCTGATGAAACTTTTTGTCCTCTATTGTATTCTCTTCACAGAGCGTCGATTCATTCTTGTACTTTGTGAAAATCAAACTAAAGCAAATAACATCATATCCGACGTAATGGATATGCTTAATGAAGAGAATATCATTAAGACATTCGGAGATTGGAAATTAGGATCTGAGACTGATAGACAAGATCTGAAAAAATTTGGTTTCCGTGGACGTAATATTATTCTGATGGCAGGTACTGTGGAAGTAATTCGCGGTATCTCACTTAAGAATGAGCGTCCAGATATTATGTTATTTGATGACATTCAGTCTCGTGTAGTGGCAGAATCCCAAATACAATCTGAAACTCTTGAACGTGAAATGACTGGTACAGCTATGAAGGCAAAATCACCTCATGGTTGTCTATTCCTTTTTGTGGGTAATATGTATCCCACTAAATGGTCAATTCTACGCAAACTTAAATATAATCCAAATTGGATCAAATTCATTGCTGGTGGTATTCTCGCGGACGGCTCTTCTCTTTGGGAAGAATTACAACCAATATCTCAATTGATGCGTGAATACGATAATGATTTAGCGATGGGTCGTCCAGAGATTTTCTATGCAGAAGTATTAAACGATGAAACTGCTTCTGCAAACTATGCAATTAATCTCTCCAAAATCCCAGAATACCCATTTACTAATTCCGAAATCTCGGCAGGTAATTTCATAATCATAGATCCAGCTACTGATAAAGTCGGTAGTGATATGGTAGCGATTGGTTATTTTGAAGTATTGGATGCGCGACCAGTTTTAAAGTATCTTGTGAATGCTAGACTTTCTCCATCAGACACAATTCGTGAAGCACTTAAATTAGCTCTCACACATAACTGCAGACTTGTTGCAATAGAATCAGTTGCTTATCAAGCGACTCTTGCTTACTGGTTTAAGTTTATATGTGAGCAGCAAGGAATATATGGTATTGAAGCTGTGGAAGTGTATCCGGGCGGTTTCTCGAAGAACTCCCGTATCCTTGCTATGTTTAAGTCTTTACTATCTGGTGACATATACATTCATCCTGATCTCAAGGATATTGTATATTCACAGATTCTACAATTTAATCCAATGAAGAGAGACAATACAGATGACATTCTTGATCTTCTTGCCTACTCTCCAAAAGTAATTGAGTTATATGCAGAATTCATTACCAACATCGGTATTTTGAATTCACAAGAATTTGATGGAATTGAAGTCCTTCCTGCTGAAGTTACAAGTTGTTTTTAATTTCTCGGAGATATAGAAATGGTTAAGCCGAATACGCCAATGTTACTGACCACCCGTTCTCAGCAGGGATTGGTAGAATTTTTCAAACAATGTAATATGGCTTCTCGTGATACTACTATGCGCGCCAATATGGAGAATATTGATCGTGCGTACCAGAGAGAGTTAGATATCACTAAAGAGCATAATAGAGCGAAATTAGCTAATCGCTATGGTGATCCCACGCGTTTTCAGAATATTACTGTTCCGATCATTCTTCCACAAGTAGAGGCTGCCGTTACTTATCAAGCCTCAGTATTTCTCACAGGACAACCACTTTTCGGCGTGGTATCTAATCCACAATCAATTGATGCTGCAGTTCAGATGGAGACATTAATTGATTCACAAGCTACTCGTGGTGGTTGGGTTGGCCAACTTATTATGGCTTTGCGAGATGGATTTAAGTACAACTTGTTTGCAGTGGAATGTAAGTGGGATCAAATTGCAGTAGCTACATTAGATACTGATCCAGTATTTTCAACTAAAGAGGCGCGTCCGAAAGAAACAATTTGGGAAGGAAATATGTTACGGAGATTAGATCTCTATAACAGTATTTTTGATAAGCGTTGTCCAATCAGTGAAATGCACACTAAAGGTGATTTTGCTGGTTATACTGAGATTATGACTCGTACCCAGTTAAAGTCATTTATCAATAAACTGCCAAATGTGTTAAAGGATAATGTAAAGACTGCATTTGAATCAGGTCTTGGCGGCTCGGCAACTAGCACTAATGCTACTGAATCCTATTATATTCCAGTAATCAATCCTACCTCCATTGCTGATCCAAATGCAGCATTAAAAGGCGGCACTAATTGGCTTACCTGGGTTGGAATGGCTACCGATGAAGTAAAGATTCAATATAAAGATATTTATGAGGTCAGTACCATTTACGCGCGTGTAATACCTTCTGACTTCTCGATGACTGTTCCCTCGAAGAATACGCCGCAGATTTGGAAATTAGTGGTAGTAAATGGACAGGTACTTATTTACGCTGAACGGCAAACCAATGCTCACAACTGGCTTCCTATTATCTTTGGTCAGCCATTTGAAGATGGTTTGAATCTGCAAACTAAATCTCTCGCAGATAATGTGAGGCCGATTCAAGAAATTACTTCCGCTATTTGGAATTCCGCTGTAGCTTCGCGGCGGCGTGCTATTAGTGATCGAGGAATTTATGATCCTTCTCGAATTGATTCTCGGCATATTAATAGTGATAATCCTTCAGCTAAAATTCCAGTTCGCCCAGCTGCTTACGGTAAGAATGTCGCAGAAGCCTATTACGCTATTCCTTATCGTGATGATCAAATTGGTATCATAGGTCAAGAAACACAGCAACTAGTTGCGATGGCTGATCTTATCTCTGGACAAAACCGCGCTCGTCAAGGTCAATTCGTAAAAGGTAATAAGACTCAACACGAATTTGACACAGTGATGAATAATGCTAACGGTAGAGATCAATTAGTCGCTCTTTCTCTGGAATCTCAATTCTTCATGCCATTGAAAGAGATTATTAAAATCAATATTCTCCAATACCAAGGCGCTACTACTCTCTACAATAAAGAGACTCAAACACCTGTACAGATTGATCCGATTCAACTTCGTAAAGCTGTACTTGAATTCCGCGTATCGGATGGTTTAATTCCCTCTGATAAATTAATTTCTGCGGATGCTACTAAGACTGCATTGCAAGTAATTGGCTCTTCTCCGCAGATTGCTGAAGAATATAATCTCGGCCCGCTGTTTTCTTATTTCATCAAAACTCAAGGTGGCCGTATTTCTGAATTTGAGAAATCACAAGAACAGATTGCTTATGAAAGAGCGGTAACTCAGTGGCAACAGATTGTACTGCAACTCTTTAAACAGAATCCCCAGATTACTCAGCAGCAATTGCCGCCACAACCAACTCCGCAGCAATTCAATTATAATCCGCAGAATATGATGCCTAATCCTAATCAGATGGCAAATCAGCCGCGAGTTAATAATATCACTAATAACATTACTAATGCCGGAGCGCAATAATGCAATTACCATACAATGTCCTTCCTTCGCTTTTTACTAAATATGATCTCACAGACATTGAGAGAGAGGAAGGATATAAACTCTCATCAGCAACTATTGCAGTATTAACCACCCTTCAAGCCACTATTGCGGAGGAAAAGAATGCCTTAACCTTTACACCAAATGATGTACTATCGTATGCTCAACAAGAGTCATACAAAGCTGGACAACTTGCAATCCTCACCTATGTATTAGATGAAGCTGAAGCAGCGTTAACCAAAGTTAAAGTAGATACACAATCTCAGGAG
>JAYRRZ010000023.1:0-25632 GCA_041909865.1 Candidatus Altimarinota bacterium
AAATGGTGGACCGTCCGGGGCTCGAACCCGGGACCTAAGGATTAAGAGTCCTGCGCTCTACCAACTGAGCTAACGATCCTCAAAATGAGTGGACGAAATATAGTGAGTTTTCCCGAAAAATCAAATTATTTTTTTAAAAGCATGTTTTCTACTTCCATATTGGTTTAGTGGGTCAATTATCGGAGTCAGAATTTTCTCCAAATATGTTTAGTATAGAGGTAGGTAATTGCGAGCATACAGAATGTGAGCATGAGGAGAATAGGTTCATAACGAGTGGTTCGTGGTTCTATCTTGGTGATATCAG
This sequence comes from Candidatus Altimarinota bacterium, assembly GCA_041909865.1. Lineage (GTDB taxonomy): Bacteria > Patescibacteriota > Gracilibacteria > BD1-5 > UBA2023 > JABFSX01. Next base: position 305 of record JAYRRZ010000023.1, read on the forward strand.
GGATAGCAGTAGTGGCATTGATATTATCGAGGTGTCGAGAGAGCTCCTCGGTGTTCCCTGCTCGATAGTACTTTCCATGGGTTCTGGTAGCGATCTCTTCGAGGAGTGCCTCATCAATATCATTCTTCAGAGGTTGTCACTTCTCATCATAGAAACTCACTCGTTGGCGGCTCGTTGGGTCGGTATAGTAGAGTTCTCATCCTGCTGGACCGCCGATACCTATTGTATAGACGGAGATATGTTTCTCACTCGTTTCATCGAGGGCTATGCGTGGGTCGATCCCAATATTGGCTCGCCCATCGGTCACGAGGATGATAGAGTGTGGGTCTGTGAGTCCAGAGAGGGTCATATTTCCCAGGAGGAGCGCATCTCCGATATTGGTTCCTGAGAGTCAGTCTTTCTCCTGATGAATGAAGTCAGGAGTAATGTTCCTGAGAAAAGCAACTATCCCATGAGCATCCGTGCTAAATGGGAGTGAGAGAAATGGTTTTCCTGCGAATACGATAAGTCCTATCTTATCTCCAGCGCGTTCCCAGATAAAAGTTTCTATGGTTTTTTTTGCTGCGGTGAGTCGATTCGGGGACATATCTTCTGCGAGCATCGAGCGAGAAATATCGAGGAGGATGAGGATATGAGAACTCTGTTTCTCGACGATTTTTTCGAGTTTGGTTGTGTATAGTCCAGCGGGTATGGCCACGATACATGATATGAGTACTCCACGGAGTATCCAGAGTATATATATTTCTCTCGGTGTTTTTAGATATTTTTCTATGAGTGGATTCGGGGCAATATAGCCTATCTTTTCACGGAAAAACCCATACCAGAGAATGAGGATAATAGGTATGAGGATGAGGAAATATGGAGTAGTAAAAGCAAGCATTATCTGGATGGTTTTTTGAGAACTGGGAGAATAGAAGCGATGGTGGTATTGATAGTATTTCTTTCTTCTCGGGTAATCTTTTCTTTGCTATATTCGGCATGTTCGAGTCGCGTGAGAGTAGCAATCATCTCGGGATGAGTTACATATTGACAAATCTCTTCTGCCGTATGTGCTGGAGTATGCGCTGGAGAATAGTATTGCATGAGGTGGGTTTTGAGTCGTGTGAGAGTCTTCCCTTCCCAGTCAGCATCTTCCTCTGCTGTGAAGACAAAATCTTCTTCCTGATTCTGGATAGATGGTTTTATGGCCCTGATAAAACGGTATACAATCACGGTCATGGCAATGGTTGAGGCAATAATGAGTGATGAGAGGATGGTTTCTGTATTCCACCAGATGGGAGAAACAAGAAAAAGCAGTGAGTCCATAGTGATAAAAAAACTCCTTCCGAAGTACTAGGAAGGAGTATATAAAGTTTGGGAAGAATAGCAAGATACGAGGCTACAGAGTAAACTTCACGAGGTCAGAGAGGAAACTCATAGCAGCAATAAGGATAATGGTTGCAATAAAGGTATTCACCACAATGTTTTTTCCTTTTTTTGCTCGTTCCTCATCTCCTCCTGAAGTGATATAGTAATAAGCTCCCCATATGAGCATAAATATTGCCACTGGAGCAGCAAAGAAAAGAGCAAGACTGAAAAGTTTGTTTGCGACATTTGGGATGGTGCCACTAAAATCTCCATACGCTACAATACGAGACCAGCCTTCTACAAAACCAAGAAATACAAGTCCAAGAAGTCCATAGATAAGACGATTTTTTGCCGTCTTCTGTCTCTCTTCATCTCCTCCTGACATAATGAGACGAAATGCTCCCCATGTGAAGGTAAGAATGGCAACTCCATATGCAAAAATTCTGAGAAATCCAATAAAGTCCCCCATGAGTCCATCGAATCCATAGGTACTCCAAAGAAGAGATCCACCATTAATATCGCTCCAGTTTACGGTTGCATCAATTGATCCCTTGACCTCATCTGGACGAAATATAGTCCAAACCAAACCAGGGATATTCAGAAAAATAAATCCTAAAAGAGCATACACAATTTGTTTTCTCTGGGTTTTGACTCTATCCTCGGTATCAGAAAAGGTTATCATATACACTCCGATAAGGACGATGTAGATGAGGGCAAAACCAGAAACAACGAGCTTGATGAGCTCGAGAATACGGAAGGCAAATTCTTGAACTCATTCAGGATTTCCATTGGTAGCACCTCCTACTCAGATGGATTTGTCTCCGATAATACCATCAGCATTACCGATAAGATCGTAGGCATAACTTGGTGCTACATATCCAGCAATCACACCAATGAGTATTATGAGGAGAATTTGAGAGATTTTCTTTGTCATGTCAATGAGTATAGTGATATACAGAAATCCCGCAAAGGAATATTATTCATTTGCGGCAATTTGTTTCTGAAAATTTTTGATAACACCTTGGAGCTTGTCTTGTTCAGAGCGTTCACGGTCTGCTTTGCTCTTCAGGAATTCATCTTCCATATTGAGTGCGAGGATACGAGTTTTGTATTCCTCTTCTACGTCAGTGCGCCTTCTTGTGAGCTCATGGCGTTTCATGATGATGCGACTGATTTCCATTTCGCGATCATTGAGTTCCTGGATGAATCCATCAAGAATTCCACTGAGATCTGATGCTGCTCTGGTTACTGCAGCCGAGGTCTCAATCGAAGGTTCTTGAGATTCATCTATGCTGGAATTTTCTTGTGTTTTTTGTTCTGGATTCTCTGTGATGGGATCCGGAGTGATATCTCCAGGAAGTGAACTAATTATGCTAGTCTCTTCGCTTGCTAGAGGTTCTGGAGTTACCTCTCATAGAGGTATTTCAGAGACGACAGGTTCATCTACCAATGTAATAACCGAAGGAGAGCTTGTTTCTGTTGTGTCACTACCAAGAATATTCATGAGAGAGTTGTCGGTTTCAGAATTTGCTCCAAGAGACAATTCTATTGCTGGTGTAGCTTCCATCTGGATGGATGTTGCGTCAGGAGTGCTTGTGGTATCAATAATATTGATTCCGCTTGCTGCCGTAGACCCTTGGACCATCGCAATGGACCCAACGGTGTCGGTATTTGGTTGTGCTGATTCTGTGTCGGTTGTTCCATCTGGAGTTGGACCAGCACTATTGTAGTTCACTCCATTCACGGTAAATGAAAGTGCTTCCTGGGGTGTTGTTTGCCCAGAAGATTCCTCTTTTTCGAGCGATAATGGCGCTGGGGTACCACCAAAATCTAGGTCTCCCCCAATATCAAACGCTACTGCAGGATTTGTTGATTGATCGATATTCTCTGGAGTCGGTTGAGTAATCATTTCTCATTGTGGAGCCGCTTGAGGATCAGAGATGTTTTCAGAAACGTCACTTGTTTCTGGTTTGGTTACTTCTTCTGTTTGAGGTTCTGTTCTGTCAGCAACAGCGGCAGCTGCAGCCTTCATGTTTTCCTCATCGAGAAAGATGTTATCGAAGAGTCACATAGAAAATAGTTATGATATCACTAGCGTAGCATAAATATTCTTTTTTTGCAAATAATCCTCCAGAAAAACCGAGAAATAAAGAAATGTTTGATTTTTTTCCTGATTTTTCTAAAATCCTCACACGTATTATCATTATATATTCTCTATGGATTTCAAACAAGCACAAGAACTCATGAAGCTCCAGCAACAGGCTCAAAAGATTCAGGATGAGCTCTCTAATACTCACATTGAGGCTGAGGTAGACGGTGTGGTAGTGACCATCGATGGTCAGCTCAAGGTAGTTTCTACTGTTATCGAAGATGAGTCCATCCTCAAAGATAAGGCAAAACTCGAAAAAGCCATGACTGATGCTATTAATAAGGGTATGAAAAAAGCACAAGAAATTGCTGCGGATCGCATGCGTGGGGTTATGGGACAGATGGGACTCAATATTCCTGGAATGTAGTTACCCATTTCCGGTATTTTTCCGTGTTTCCCTATAAAAGCCGACAATCAGTCGGTTTTTAGTTCAATTTTTTCCCAGAAATTGTTGGTGGAGCCTGGAATTATACCTATCGTATCCTACATCAAGTGGAATAATCCCCTTCCCGTATTCAGAATTTTGAATCCAGATGGGCAATATTAGGAGTATCTTCCTATATGGAATTATACGAGTTGAAAATATCATGAGTCTTTATATACTATAACTCTGTTAATTTTTTGTATATGAAATTCCTCATCCAATTCCTTGTTACGGCAGCAGTTATTTACTGTATTGCTATGTACAATGTTGTTCCAGGGATTACTCTGCAGGATGGATATGCTTCTGCTCTCATATTTGCCGTGATTCTTGCCCTGGTGAATCTCTTTCTCGGGACAATTCTGCGGATTATCACGTTCCCTCTTAGGCTCATTACGCTGGGACTCTTTTCTTTTGTGATATCAGTTATCGTGGTTCTGGTGACTGACCAGCTCGTGCCAGTGATTGTCTTGAGTGGCATTATTCCTGCAGTGGTTGTCGCTTTCGTGATGAGCATAACGGTGTTTATCCTCAAAATCTTTGACTAAAATGTATCAATTTCAGAAACTGATTCATGCCGTCACATCAGGACTCTCGATTATGCGGTGGAATACCTTTCCTCGGACAAGGGAGATAACGACACTGGATCATCTTGCCTTTGTGGCACATGTGAGCATTATTCTTGCTCTTTCTTCCAAGGAGGAATATGACCTTGGGATTATTCTGAGGAAAATACTTTTTTCCTGATTTTTTACGTTCAAGTATTCTGATGTGAGCTCTGATGTGAAGTACCGTCTCCGCAGGAAATCTCCTGAACTTATCCGACAGCTTGATGAATGAGTTATTTCGGAACTTCTTTCTCTCGATATACCAGAGACAATACATAATGATATCCAGAAATCATATTCTCCGTCAAAAGAAGATACCATCATCGCGTATGCCAAGGCGTGGGCTTCGTACTATGAGATTTATAATAACTCTCTGATCTATCCAGATGCGTATAGCAAGCTTCTCAAGAGTATAGAATTGCGTGCCTTTGAGGGGTTGAATTTTCCTCTAAGTGATAGAATTCTTGATTTTAATCCCCATAATCAGACAGATACGGAGCGCTTTCTCCTTGTGATTCACCGTCTCGCCTCAAGTTTTCGATGGAATCGTTCTGAGCGCCTCACGCAAGTATCAGTTTTCTCACATACCTATATCATCACGTTTCTTGCGTATTGCATCGGAGTCCTAGAGGGAATCGATGAAAAAGGTATCACCGATATGCTCCTTACGGCACTCTATCATGATATCCCTGAAGCAATCACAGGAGATATTATCACTCCAACAAAAAAAGCCATTCCATGACTTGAAGCCGCGATAGAAGGAATCGAATACGAGATGGTGCATGATTATCTCCTTTCATATATTGAGGGGACTGAATTTCTCCCGATGCTTTCCCGTAAGATGCTTAGTCCATGGGAAGAGAAAAATGGCCATCTCGTGAAACTTGCCGATATGTTGTCTGCCTATCATGAGGCAAAACTTGAGTCTTCCCATAGTAAGTATTTCCAAGGGGTTTCTGAGAATATCAAAAAAACCCTTTCCGAATCAGGGAAAGGGTATATGGAGTGTTTATTTTAGAGCTTTTCTCCGCATTTGCCACAATATTTGCTCGTAATATTGGTCATCTTTTTACAGGATGGACACTCTTTTTCTTGTGAAGCTCAACATCGGATACAGTGAGCATGTCACTCAAAAAGTTTCTCTCCACAGAGATAACATTGGTTATGATCGGATCTTTTTGATTGAAGGCGTTCAGGAGAGAATATTTTTTTCTGAATAAGGTAAATCACTCCCATAGTGAGGAGAATGCCTATGATGATGAAGAGATAGTACAGTACTCCAATAATATTCCAGCTCATGAGAATCTCGTAGAGCTTCTCGAGAAGTCTATGAGGAAGAATATCATAAATAAGCTCAATTCCCTTCGCGAGGATAAAAATCCCGATAATTCCGAGAAGGTGTGAGGCAATCAGTGTCTGGAGTCCATTACTATTTTTCTCACTCCTTCGTGACCACCAGAGAGTTATGAGAAGAAGTGGAAGGATGAAGATAATCTCCACCGAAAAACGCTTCACTGGGTACCAGAATACAAGGGAATCATAGGTTTCCTGTATGGTTGGACCAAGATTGGTGATATCTTCGGTGATTTTCCGTATAGTGGGAGTGGTGTCAAATATATTCTTTTGTGAAAGCAGTTCTTTTTCAAGGGATGCAAGATTACTCCTGAGATATTCGAGCTTCCCTTTTGCCTCTTCGGCTCTCGTTGGAGTGAGTGCGTCAGAAGGTTTCTGATCTGCAATTTTCTCGAGCAACATAGTGTCATACTGTGACCCGATGTTGTTTTGCTCTGTTTTTACTCCTTGAATTTTTTCCTCGAGATCACGGATGGTTTTTATGCTCTTCTGAACTTCGCTATTGTCACGAGCTTGGACAACATCTTGTTCGAGAGTTTTACATCCAGGCGCATTTCAGAAATCAGTCCTATATGATTTGTATGAATAGTTGTTACGTCAGTATGAGAGGAGTTCAATCAGTCGTGATTGTCTCTCAGTCGGAGTCATATCAGAAATGATGTTCGTACACTCATAGCTCGCGTATTCATCGGGTCGTGAGAGCGTCTTGGTATTTTCTTCTATTCCTGCGAGAATCATCGAGAAGATGAATATATCGAGCAAGATGATGAGAAACAATGAGAATTTGGTAAGAGGCTCATTTTTCCCGATATTTCTGAGACGATTTCCGAAGCCAAGAATCCGTTCTTGAAAATTCATAGCAATATATTAAGAAGTAAACAAGCTAAGTATAGCCTGGTTCAAGGAAAATCAAGTTATTCTTTCCAGAGAATGCTCCGCATCGAGAGAGATCAAAGTGTGATATATGGAGTAAAGTGAGAAACTCTCTCTCATTTCTCGGTAGCTCCAATAAGGGAAAAAATCGGTAATAAATGTTCTTCACTTGGATGAGCTAGACGAGTGATATCTCACCAATTTCTATACTTACTGAGCGCTTCCAGGTTCCTCTCGTCTATAAGAGAGGCGATCCTCTTATCAAACTCAACAGCCCAAGGATATTGTATGACATTGTTCCAGTCAATCTGCATGAGGTTGTGGACGATATTCCCATTTCCGAAGATGAGAATTCACTGATCTCTGAGGGGTTTGAGTAGTTTTCCGATTCTGAACAATTCCTCTGGAGTGGCGGATATATCGATACTCATAGAAACCACGGGAATATTTGTATCTGGGAACATATGGATCAATACGGACCACGCCCCATGATCTATTCATCGATCTACGAGTCTACTATTTGGGATGAGATGTTGTATAATCTTGGCAATGCTTGGTTCTCATGGTGCTGGATATTGTACCTGGTAGAGTTCTGGAGGAAACCCGTACACATCATAGATCATACTCGGATGAGCACTCTTGCTGATGAGGGTTTCTCCATGACTCGTCCAATGAGCTGATATGGCCAAGATGGTCTGAGGAGTTGGGAGTGACTCCCCTATTTTCCTCCAGCTTCTCGAATAGATATTTTCTTCGATAGCATTCATCGGACTCCCATGACCGATGAAAATAACAGGCATTCTCATAGTATGTTTATATATAAAAATCTAGGAAAAATTCAAGAAAAACCTCCATTTCTGGAGGATTTTCTGCTAGAATATTTACTTTCTCACATGAGTAAGTCGATTCAATACATTGTCCATAGAATCGAGTATTGGCGATTCGAGCATAGCGAGATAGAGTGTAGCTACTTCTTTAGGTAAAAAATGGAGAGCACAAAGCTTTCCTTCATAAGCATGATGCTCCATGAGAGGATAATAGAGTGAGAGGCTTCCATTAGGAGCTATCTCAACACCAATCCGTGATGATTCACTATCATCACCAAGATCATCATATAAGTCTACTGTCAGTCAATCAATCATCTCATCGATACATTGGGCAAGTCTCTCACACCGTCAGAGTTTTCTCTCTAGGTCTTCATAGAGATAGGTGTCAGCTTCTGAGAACGTCTCATGACATTCATATTTTCTCCGTATTGCAAGACGCTGTTCATTATAATCCTCCAACCATGATTCTAGGATAGTCTCTCCAGGGATTCTCTGTTGCAGCTGTTCAAGTATCTTTGCTACTTCGTGTGGAGTACTATCAGGGAGATATTTTCTCACGAATTTTTCTCCGAGTCGAAATGGTATTACACCTGTTGTATTCAAGTATATGTGACCAAATAGGAGCCAGAGGGGAATAGAAAAATCCTGTGGATATATGCTATATGGCCATGTATATCCTTTTCCGAAACGGAGAGTGGGCACAAACTCATGTTCTTCATAACTTTCAGAATACATTCATGGATGTTCTTCTATACTTTGCATAATTCGATCAAATCCCTCTGGTTTGGTGAACTTTCATTCTCGGAGTTTCCTTGCTTGCGCCTGTATTTTCTCGGGTTCATAATTGCGACTCATGAGGAGATCCTTGAGATTATCTAATCAATGTGGTCGACTAGCTTCAGGAAAGCTATGGAATACTTGAGAAAACAAACTCTCTTCTCCTTTCGTCGTCCTGCCAGTAAAATGGTTATAATTCAAACCAAACCTCGTCCAAAGGTCTCCTCTTTTTCTGAGAAATGCATTTACCACTATAACATCGGTATTACTAATTTCGATAGCACGGTAGAGCCATCTGGGATCATTATCCCAATCTTTCTCTGCATAGATAATATCAATATCTTTTACTTGTTCCCATGGCATACCATGATAGGATTGTATGATCTCCCATGCATCCATGAGAGTTTGTCGATTTTTCGCATATACTTCCCCTATATCCCCTTTTTTCTTTTCGAATTCTTCATTCCATCTCTGTTCTTTTCTCACGAATTCTGCTTGGATTTCTTCGAATTCTTCGAGTGAGAGGTCGAAGTATTTTAGATGAAGATATTCTCTTTGTATTGTTTTTCGGAATCATTCGCGATCTTGGATTGGTCATGGTAAAGATCAGAATTCTAACTTCAATTTGTTGAGAAAATCCTCAGAGAATATTGTGTCTGCTGGGGTGTCTGTTCAGACAGATCTCTTTTTTCCGATATGTATTCCACAAGCAGTGACAATATCCCTCAGTTCTATTTCAATCAATCCGAGATTTCATTCTATATACTCTTTTCTCATTTCCTGGAATGCTTCTATTGAACACTCATCTCGTTTGTATGCTTCATGTTTTTCTTTCAGTGATGTTCTTTCTCCTCGGACCAGGCTACATATTTTTTTTATTGGTTTTGGTGGGAGAGATTCTAGGATTATCTTGATAATCCTATCTGGATGGTAGAGTGCAAGCTTGCGCATATACGATTTGTGAGCTTGTGCGTAGGGAGTACATCCTTCTATTCCTAGAGTCTCACAAGCTGATTGGTATGATTCTGGGGTAACGAGAATCATAGGTTTTCCGAGAAAGACCATATTTTGATGTTCTTTTTCGGTTGTGATATCTCAATGGAGCACGAGTGTTTGTTCTTGCAATCAATGAATATCTCATTGGATATCATCGATATCCAGAGCATGAGTGGTCGGTCTTAATCCTGCTTGTACAGTTCAGAGATCTGCCTCGAGATCCGCGATCATTGCTGTAAATTTATTATGTTTCCATTGGTTTTCTGATACGGATTCTGGTCGGAGGTCACATGCTTCGAGAATCGAAGTTATAGCGCAATGTGTTGTTATATCACAAAACGGTCATACATATTCTGGATGTTGTATAAGGTTTCCGTGACGATCGATGACCTGATCTCAGAAATCATAACCTCATATATTTATTGTATATCAGGATATATATGGAGCTGCCCATGTTGGACTTTCCATTTTTATAGAGGAAATCGTATCGCTACTAGCGAGTGCAGCACGTAATCTTTCCTTGTTTCTTTCGAATATCTCTTGTAATTCTGCATGTTCTTCAGGGGTTACTCCACTGAAATCATATTTTCTTGTAACCAGAACTTCTTTTTTGTTTTTTACAATAGAAAAATCTCCTCATATTGAAGGAACCAGTCTTCAGAATATCTCTCTGAGTTTCTCTTTCGCTTCCAGGTTCTTATTGGAAGATTTTATTTCTTTGGCAAGGGGAATATGTTGATCAAGTGACATACGAATTCCATAACAGATGTACTAATATTTTCATATTAGATATATTCATGCTTTTGTCAAATATTATTTGCTAGATTCCATTTCAAAATATCCAGTCATCAATTCGTGAGAAAATCAAAAAAATCCTCTCCGAATCAGGGAAAGGATTTATGGGGGATTAATTGTAGGTTCTAGTTTGAGACAGCTTCGGGAGGCATTTCCATCACAGCAATGAGTCGTTTCGATACATTTCAGCGGAGTTCTCGGGTGAATCTGCCATAGCGAGCCGTTTCTCAAAAATTAATCAAGTTATCTCATAAAGCGGTTCTGATAGCTACTTGTTGTCGTTCCGAAAGTTTATCATAAGGTAGAGGAATACTTCCATTTCAGCTTCTTGTAGCGAGTTCACTCAGGACTTGTGCAGTGTTCAGAGGTTCATTCATAATGAGAATATTAGTGTATAATATATTGACTGTACTAAATTTATGCTAAGAGTCAATTATTTTTCTATCTGGATAGTGAGGGTTGTATTTTCGTTGATTTCTAGTTGTTTTTCTCTATCTGGATTAACCATAAGTGGAGCAAGGGTTGAGAGAGTTTCAGATTTTATCATTTCAGAGAATTCTGAAAGGATTTTTTCATGATTTTCTCCATAGATGTGGAGTGATATCCTGTCAGTTACTTGATAGTCTGCATCTTTTCGCATGTCCTGGATAGCGCGGATGATATCGCGAGCGTATCCTTCGAGTTTGAGTGATTCGGTAATCTCAGTATTCATAGCAATCACCATACCATATCCTCACTCAACATCCCCGATTCACTCTAGTGGGATATACTCCATAGTGTATTCTCAGTTCTCCAATATAAATCATCATACATCGATAACTCAACTGTCTTTTTCTATGAAGTTTCCATTCTTGGCTTCTATGATTACTTTTTGCACGTCTTTTCCATATTTTGGTCCGATTTTTCGGGCGTCTGGTTTGCAGATTTTCTTTGCAAGTTTCTCAGGGTTTTCGAATCGTACCTCCTTCACATTGAGCTCGTCACGGATGATGGATTGATAGTATTCGTCGAGCTCTCTCGTGATTGTGATGGACTGAAGTGGTTGGCGGACACGGATATTTTTGCGACTGCGGAGTCCGAGTCCGAGTGAGACAATGTGCTCAGCAATCTCCATATCACGGTTGAGGTCCGCATCTACGAGGTGACGATTTGGGAGGGTGATATAAGAGAGGTGAACGGAATTATCAGTTACAGGTACAGATACAGAAGACACATTTGTTTCTGTGTTTTGTGTTTCAGAAACGATATCATTATTCTTTTGTGTATCTGTATGTGTATCTGTCTTCTTGTCTGTGAGTCCCTTGTAAATGCTCTCCGCGAGGAATGGCATATATGGAGCGAGGAGTTTCGAGAGCTCGACGAGCACCGTATAGAGCGTCTCGTATCCACTTGCCTTATCTGCTGTCATCTCACTTCCCCAGAAACGACGACGAGAGAGGCGGACATACCAATTCGTGAGTTCATCCATGTATTCTACGATGGCACGACAGGCACGAGAGATATCATATCCGTCCATGGCATCATGCACCTGTCCGATGAGCACCTGGAGACGAGAGAGAATCCAGCGGTCGAGAGGATTCACGAGCCTCGTAGTCGTGAGCTGAAATGGCTCTGCATTGGCAATACGGGTATCGTAGTTTGCTCGTTCCTTATCCATGCCCATATAGTTTGCGAGAATTGGACGTGGAGTTCCAGCGTGCGCAACAATGAGGATTTTTTTTCCTTTGTATTTCTCTAGAAGTTCTTCGTATGTTGTGATGATACGTTTCTCAAATTGCTCGAGATTTTCTACAGAGTTGTTCTTATATATCTTGCGGAGAGCAATATGATCGCTTGCATCGGAAATTCATGCTATCTGAGCTATCTCTTCGAGCGTCTTGTTGGCATATTCACCTGCGGTTTGTTCTGCAAAACCATCATTGATTATATATTCCCCAGTAAATCAAATTTCCTCTCCAATAAGGCGTGCCGTATCGAGTGCGCGGATACGATCTGTATGGATGATGACGTCAAATTGTTTCCCTTGTTCGCGGAGAGTTTTCCCCGCGTTTCGAGCTTGCTCTCTTCCTTTTTCTGTGAGCTCCGGATTGTCCTTGCTATCACTCATCTTGTTTGCTACGTTGGAGGTACTCTCTCCATGACGAGAGAACCACACTTCGGTTCCGTCTTTTTTCCAACCGTCGATATTGGCATACGTCGTGAAAAACGAGTACGTATTCCAGATAGGGAGCATCACACTCTTGATAGTCTCGACGATTCCCTCCTCCTTGAAGTCCATATCACCACCAGAGAGGAGCGGAGAATTGAGCATATAAAATCGGATAGGATCAGCTCCGTATTTCTCGATGGTGAGACGTGGATCAGGATAGTTTCCGTAGGATTTACTCATCTTGCGCCCATCATTTCCATTGATAACTCCTGTCGTGATGACGTTGGTAAAGCTCGAAGTTGGAGTGGTTTCATTGTTCGGATTGAGGAGCACTCCGAGTACGTGCATCACATAGAACCATGCACGAACCTGACCAACGTATTCCGCGATAAAATCTGCTGGGAAGCTCGCTTCCATAGCTTCTTTGTTGGCAAATGGATAGTGCATCTGCGCGTATGGCATAGAACCTGAATCCATCCATACATCGAGAACCTCTGGTATACGGGTGAGAGGAGTTCCGTAGAGTGCTAATCCACCAAGGAGAGTTCCGCCCCATCCATTGAACTTATGTCCGATACCATCTACTTCAATAAAGTTTGCACCCGTTTTCTCAACAAAATATTTACTGTATTCAAAAGACGCAGAGTTGCTATCATCGTCTTTACTACAAGTTACGATAAGTTCATCACAATAATTTTTGATTTCTCCCAAAACAAAATCAAACTCATTTACAATCTTTTCGAGATTTTCATTTCATTTTAGTCCGCTTGGTGCTTGCAATACAAGCCTCTTTACTCTGATATTCTTCTCCTTCAGATATTGGAGTATTACTGGACATCCAAAAGATGCCGCCACAATAGTATCATAACTTTCCACATTCCATTTATCAAGTTCATTCTTCCAGATTCAATAAGTAGTTTCTTCAGATTTATCAAATTCAGGAATATCGAGATGTATACCTTCGTTCTCGAGCTTTTCTCGTAGAAAGAACCATTTTGATGGTGGTTGATTTTTTGGGCTTTTTGCATTCCAGCCATGAACTCCAAGAACTCTCTTTGCTTTCTTTGCCTTTGGGTTCCGGAGAAGAATCGAGTCGATATATGGCTTGTGGAGATTGAATTCTATTCCATCGAATTCTCATCACTTGAAGAAGAGTTTTTCTTTTCCATCTACGGATTTTTTCTCGAGTTGCCCGAACGGCTTATTGAGTTCGAAAATCTCCTCTCTGGAACCGACAACGAGCTTCTCTCCATCGGCACCTACCCACACTGGCATCGGTGCTCACCAGAATCGGGTACGAGAGATACACCAGTCTGGTGCTGACTCAATCCCCTTCGCGAAGCGTCCGTACTTGAGGTGCTCAGGGAACCAGTTGATTTTCTCATTGGCAGCGAGGAGCTTGTCCTTCTGACTCTGGATATCGATGAACCATGACGATTGCGCACGCTGGACGAGCGGAGTTCCAGAACGTGGACAAAATGGTACACGGTGGGTGATGGATTCATTTTTGAACAGCACTCCGCGCTCCTTCATAATCTCAGTATTTACCTTGTTTGCCTCATGATAGTGGAGTCCTACATGGTCAAAAATCTCACTCGTGTACTTCCCTGCCTCATCCATCGCCTCTGTCACGGGGATTCCGTATTTCTTCGCGAGACCGAAGTCAACGTCTCCGAACTCTGGCGCAATATGCACAATACCAGTACCGTCCGTATCAGTGGCGAAATCTGCAGAATAAACCTTATTATAAGTTCTTAATACTCATTCTTTTAATCAATCAAAATATGCTTTAGGATTAGTTAAATGTTTTAAAATTTCTGATTGAATTCACTCAGGAGATAAAGCGTCCCATTTGTTCTTGTAGTACTCTGGAAATGGCGGTTCATATTCTACTCAAATAATAGCACTACCCTTAAACTCTTCAATTACGCTACAATCTCATTTTCCCTTAAATACACTTTCTATTCTATTCTTGGCAACAACAAATCTTTCTCAGTTATTCTCAACCATAACATAATCAATATTCTCTCCAATCGCCAATGCCATATTTGCAGGAATAGTCCATGGTGTGGTTGTCCAAGCAAGTATGGTATAATCACCAAATAATTTATCGTTTTTAACCTTAAACTTCACCGTAATTGCTGGGTCGTTCACGTCCTGATAGGTGTCGTCCATCGCCACCTCGAAGTTGGAAATCGGTGTTGAGAGTTTCCATGAGTAGAGCGAAACACGCTTTCCCTCGTAGATGAGACCTTTGTCCCAGAGCTGCTTGAATACCCACATCACCGATTCCATATAGTCCTGATCCATGGTGCGATACGCGCGATCCATATCTACCCAACGACCAATCTTGTCGATATACCAATCCCACTCGGCAGAGGTGGATTGGGTGTACTCATAACATCCGTTGATGAACTCCTTCACTCCGCGTTCCTCGATTTCTCGGTTTGATGAGAGTCCGAGTTTTTTTTGGACTTTTTCCTCTATCGGGAGACCATGGCAGTCCCAACCCCAGACACGGTCGACACGCTTGCCGCGCATCGTCCAGTATCGTCCTACGGCATCTTTCACGATACTTGAGAGGAGGCTACCATAGTGTGGAGTCCCGGTGATAAATGGAGGTCCATCGTAGAATCGATATGGATTCTCTTCTGGACGTGACTCAATACTCTTCTTGAAAGTATTGTTTGCTTTCCAGTAGGCGAGAATCTCGGATTCGAGGGCTGGAAAGGATTGTTTTGGGGAGATGGATGGGAAAAACATGAGGAAAATTTATTATTAGAATTAAATCTTGGTTCGTCGTGTTTTTTCATTGGTCTTCTGATGAAACTTCCGTAATAAAAATGAATACATAAAAACATCCCTATAAGAATCTACAATTACATATATGGATGCTTCTGTGGCATAACTATATTCATCGCGTTATCGAGGTTATAGTCTGGAATTAAGACTATTCATGCCAGAAATGATCTAACTCCATTTTTTACATTCGCTTCATTTGTAGGAGTCACTGGAGTTATTAGAGTGATGCCTTTAAGTCTATCTTGCCCATAAGTAATACGGTCCACAAGATCAGAGAACTTGAATATTGTGTTAGGAGATACAAGCTCTCATCAATAATGCTTCCTGTATTTCTCAATATTATTGAAGATATCTCAGAGAGTTAGAGGTCCATCTCATGTTTCATGTCGAGCAGTATTCATAAAAAAAGCCCACGAAATAGGATAAATGTGTGCTTTTGGCTCTTTTTGAGGAGAGAGGTACCACCGAAAGCGGTTACTTGATTGTAGAGTTGTTCACGGAGTATTGCAACTCCGGAGGATTCTACTTTGTGACTGGATTGCTATATATATGACTCCATCAAAAGACACGAGTCTTGCAATAACAGAAACATTTCCTTCCTCAGCTCGCGGGTGATAGCCGCTCAGATGCTTTTAGAATACGACGATAGTATACCGAATCTATGAGAAAATCAAGACTATTTATGCCACTGCTCTAGCATGCTCGTCGTTAGAAGCATCATAAATGAGAGTTCTTACTATTTCTTGCATAGCTCTCTGTTGTTGGATAGTTTGTATTTTTAATTCGTGTTTGTCGAAGAGTACTTGAATATAGGTGTTTATTATGAATTCCGCAATTTCTCAAGGACTACTCACTCAGATAACCCTTCATGTATCATCACGCTGCATCCATTTTTTTTGGCGAATATCGGGGCGTAACTGATAATTGAGATATGGAAGAAGAAACTCAACAGCATCTTCAGTCATCTTTGGAAAGGCAGGATAGATACAACTCTCTAGTATACTGATGTCGGTGCGTTCGGTGTATTTATAATTGATTAGCTTTCTGAGCGTGGCTCTTGCAACATCATCGAATCAGATTCATGTACTAGTTGAAGTGTTATTATCCTGAGTTATAGTGTTTGACATATAAGTATGGTGGTTAGTTATAGTAAATATAATAATAAATATTAATTTGTCAATAAATTTCGTTTTCATTTTGTGAGAATATACTTCGCAGTGACAGTATCATAACTGATATTCGCAGAATGAGCGACTATATTCCAATTCCCATAGATCATCTCATCTGGCAAGAGGATCCTATGAGCACGAAAGGCTTCATCGAGAGTCTCATCAAGGATATTTTCAGGTTTTCTGATAGATTTGAGTCCAGTGTTGTATCCCACATCTAAGAGCACATCATTGATGAGACGTGTACAGAAGTAGATTTTCTCTCCTGTTTCTTCTAGTCAGAAAAAGAAGTCATACGGTTGACCGAGTTCATTGATGAGATTACTCCGAAATTTTCCTATTTGTTCTTTAGATTTCCACTGTGGACGGAGGATTATATACGTATCATACATGCGGAGAACTTTTTTGATTCCAATGTATGAGACTCCATGAGCAAATGCGTGGATACAATGTCATCTTCCAGTATAGGCGAGCGCATGAGTCACTATCCCCTCGATAAAGAGTCAAGAAACATGTTTGAATCATCCTACAAGGATTATATCACCTGTTCGTATCGTCTGCTTGGCTCAGCGAATATCCTCTCTAGTGAGA
This sequence comes from Candidatus Altimarinota bacterium, assembly GCA_041909865.1. Taxonomy (GTDB): domain Bacteria; phylum Patescibacteriota; class Gracilibacteria; order BD1-5; family UBA2023; genus JABFSX01. The sequence continues at coordinate 17,162 of JAYRRZ010000023.1, forward strand.
GAATTCTTTCTTTTCCAGAGAGGTAATTGAGAAAAGCAAAAGGTAATATTAGATCCAAGGCGTTTGTACCATGGGTAATTCGATGGAAAATTTTGTATTGGAAGAGAGTTTTCTAGTGGGATCATAGAGGTATGTCTAAATATTTTCAGATATCGGAGGTTGCACTATATCCAGATTGGATGAGAGCTCTTATTTTCTTGAAGTCATAGTATTCGATATCATCTCTTTCGGGGTGTATGAGGAGGATACCCTCCCTCGATTGTATCGATCGAGATTCATTTTGTGCTATCATGATTCCTACTGCTTTTCGGAGAACGGTATACGTATGAGAAAAAGGAGTTTTCTGGAAGAATTTTTTTGATTCTTTTTGTGATGATTTTTTCTGACTCATCATCACCGATACGGCGATGACTTTTGTATTCTCTGGTGCGAATTCAATTGGAAGGTTCGCAACGATACCACCATCAACGAGCGCAGCTCAATGGTGGTGAAATGGAGTAAAAATCCCCGGTATACTGATCGAGGCTCTGATGGCATCGATGATTTTCCCAGATTCAAAGATAACCACTTCACCAGTATTGATATCGGTAGAGATAATTTTGAGAGGGATTTTTGTTTGTTCAATGGAAGTTTCTCCAAGGTATTTCTTCAAGAATGTAATAATCTTGTTCCCTTTGATTCCTCCATGGAGAAAATTCGGGTCAATGAACTGGAGAAAATTGATACCAAGAAGAATCTCTTCCATCTGTTTGCTCGAATATCCACACGCATAAAATGAGCCAATGATTGCACCCATACTGGTTCAAACGATACAAACAGGAGTAGCATCAAGCTCTTCGAGTCTACGGATAATACCAATATGAGCAATGCCACGAGCCGATCATCCTCCGAGAATGAGAGAAAAATTCTCCATAATTTACTGATAAAATTGATTAAAAAATGGCGCAAGTGCTGCCGAAGTGCATGGGTATTATGAATTATTGGTTTGGAAAAATACTAGTGTACTCACAAAAAGTACCAGAAAGAGTGCAGCTCAACACCAGAATGGAAGAGTGGCGTGTCCAGCATACATCCAGCCAGTGAATATTGGTCATACAATACCTCATATACCATTCATCGAAGTGTTGATTCCCATGATTCTCCCTGCATGTTTCCCAGCATCTTTTGCAAGAAGCGCGGTGACTGATGGTCAAAATGATCCCATACCAAGTGGAAAAAGTATCAGTATAAAGAATACTAGTAGGGGTATAGTGTTCCATGCGAGGAAGAACATCCCGAAAATGAGAAAGAAGAGTCATACCTGAATCATCTGTGGTTCGTTTAGAACCTTTCTCACATATTTCACGAGAAATCCCTGGAAAATAATAGAAACCAATCATACGATAGTCATAGTGTATCATCGGGTATCAGCATTGAATCAGAATCTATCAGTAAAGTATTGCCCAGATCCAGATTGCATGATTGAGAAGCCAATTCCTGCGCCAAGTCAGATGGCAAGGAGGAAATAGATTTCTCCTGATATATTCCAGTCATGAGAGTCAACTTCTTTCATTTCGGATACATGTTTCCCTGGCTCTGGGAGTCAGAATATGATCCAGAGGAGATTGATAGTGATGATGACAATGGAGATAATAAATATTCCACTCAGACCAGCTACGTTTGCAAGGATTCCTCCTATGGCTGGTCCAATAAGGAATGCAGTACCAAATGCTGCACCAATCAGCCCCATATTTTTGGTCTTCTCTTCTGAGCTTGATATATCAGAGATATAGGCTTGTACTACGGCAAATCACGACCCTCCAATTCCAGCAATAAAACGTGCAACAAGATAGAATCCGAATACGAGTGTTGCACTCGGATTTCCCATGGATAGAGCCATGAGTGAAAAAATATATCCGAGGAGATTAAAAATAGACGTAACAATAAGCATATTCTTTCGTCCATATGTATCTGAGAGATTTCCTACGACAAATCCTGCGAGAAACATCCCAAGTGAGTAGATGGATTGAGTCCACATAGTCCAGGATTCTGCTGCATGAAAGTGGGCAGTGAGGTCAGGAAATACGGGTATCAGAAGTGACATCCCGAGGATATCGAGAAATGCTGTGAGGATAATAAGCGGGAGCTGTGATTTAGTTTTCATGAGTAGATGTTTTTTTAGTTTCAAAATAGATGATGTTTCTTGTGTTCAAGTTCTGGAACAACCTTGGTTCCAGTGAGCTTGTCATGGAGGATTCCAGATTCTTCATCATGGAGGTATCCACCAATGTATTTTCTGAGTGATGCTACCATGAGGATCATAATAGGGAGCTTGATATATGGGATGGTATCAAATCCAAGGTATCCAAGAAACCAGAGATAGAGAGAAATAATAGTTCCAAGTATACTAATAAAGATGGTAGTTATGATAGTACGCTTGAAGAGCGTTTTCCTTGATGCGGGTCGATCATTCTGCATACGGATCTCGTATCAGAATATCATCATACCAATGCTTTTGCTCGTAAAGATAGGGATTATATAAAACCACACAATACTGAGAAGTGTTATTGCTAGATAAAATCCTACTCACCCACCGAGAGCAAGACTGAGAATGATAGCACTGATGATGAACAGTATACTATTGCTTATCCAGGCAAGTGCTCGGCGATTTTTCTCGAATATCTTGTAGACGTAGATTTCGTAGTAGATTCCCTTCACCACGAAGAGAGTAAGGGCTGAGGCAGCAATAATGCCAAATATGATGGTAAATCCCATTCCTGACCAGAATCGATCTTTGAGGGCGATTGGGAGCATGCCGAGTCCAGTAGTCAGAGTCGTCAGAGTCATTGGCTCGAGACGTGATGATCCAGCCTCCACGAGTGCTGTTACTCCGTTCATTCCCTTCTGGAGATTCTCATTGATAGCGGAGATAAGGATGATTCCATGATTGACGGCAATCCCTGTGAAGGCGATAAAACCAATTCCAAATGGAAGGGAGAAATGATTCCCAGTGAGGATGAGTCCTATCATCACAAATGGAAGAGACATAATCACTGAGTAGAGAATCACGGCAGGTTGAGAGAAACTATTGAACTGGAGGGTGAGTATGGCAAATATCACCATGATGGAGATAAAGAAGGCAGAGAATACTGCATTGATGAGTTCTTTGTTTGACTCACTTTCTCATCATTTTGAGTAAGAGATTCCTCGTGGGAAACTATACTTGAGAGCAAAGTTCTCAAAAGCTGTTTGTACCTTGGAGCTATCCATTCCAGCAGTCATGTCAGCATCAACGGTAATCTGGATTTTTCCATCTTCTCGGCTGATGAGGGCAATAGCATTTTGAGCCCGTGTTTCTACAAAATCTCCAATACGATAAGTAGATGTTCCCATTGAGAATGGTATATCAAGGACATCTTCCATGTATGCTCAAGAGAGGAAGGTATCACTTTTTACTACTACATTCATATCATCGCCGTTATCTTCCACTGTTCCTACGGTTACTCCATTCATGTTCTGAGTCATCTGACTATAGATGATAGCTGGAGAGATTCCGTAGTTTGCTAGGAGATCTTTCTTGAGGGTAAAAATAAATTGCCCTGGAGTATCTTTGGATGATGTCCCGATATTGGTAGTTCCTGGGAGGGTTTTGAGATACGTTTGAAAATCTTTTGATACCTTGATAAGGGTTGGGAGATATTCTGCTTTTTCTGCGATGAGCTTGAGTCCTACTGATTTTCCGCCTGGAGGTCAGCTTTTTGGGAGCTTTCCGATAACTCGGAATCCATATTTTTCGAGTTCTTGTACTTTCTTCTCGAGGTCTGCATGCAGCTCAAAAACATCTCGTTCACCATTGGATTTTCGTATTCACTTTTTCGTGAGTTGCACCGTTATGCTCGCAGTATTTCCATTGATAGTATTGGTGACATAGGCTATTTCCTTATTTCCACTGAAATACGGTGTCCAATCTCCGAGCATAGCAGCCATGGATTCGGTCTTTGTGCCAATCGGTCACTCAATAGAAAATGCTGTGAGATTGTTATCACTTGCAGGAAATATATCAACTCCAACAAATGGAGAGATGAACAGCATCGAGAAGACGAAAAAAGCAAATGGGAGAAAAATCGCAAGCCTGCGGAGGTATGTGTGTTCTAGGAAATTTCTCAATATTCACTTGTACCATTCGGTAACCTTGTGGATAACTCTCGTTCTGAGAGGCGCAGCATCTTCTCTGATTTTTTCTTTCCCTTCTCGTTCGAGATCGAGAAGTTCTCTTTCAAGCGCGTCAGCATATTCTAGCGTTGATTCATTGGTGATATAGTCTTTCTTTTTTCTCACAAACAAGAGATAGAGTGCGCTATTGACAGTGATTGCGAGGATGAGCCCGCTCGCAAGTACTCAGAAGATGGTAACTGGAATATTGGCGAGGAATTTTCCAAGAATTCCTGGAAGTGTCATCATCGGGATAAATACGACAATAGTGGTTGTTACTCAGACAATGATAGGGATGGCATACTCTCGGAGTGCGAGCATGATGGCAGATTCTGGATTGTATCAAACTCTGAGTTTTGCACTCGCAGCCTGGACGATCACAATGATGGTGTCTACCGCAATACCAAATGATAGGATAAAAGAAAAGTTCGTCAGGAAGTTGAGGGAGTATCCTCCATAATAGAGCATCATGAAGGTAACGAGAAATGCAAGTGGTAGAGTGAGGCTGGCAAAAAGCGAATCCTTGAACCCAACAAAAAGGAACATGGAGATAAAAACAAGGATGAGTGTCGTAATAGCCTCATGAAAAAGCTCAACATAATCATCACGAATCGTATCAGCCATATCGTTCCCATAGTAGTATCCAAGTCATGAGAAACGACTTGTTTTGAAGAGCTCTTCGATTTTTGCCTTTGCCGTATCGCTTGCACTAAAGATGCTCGTACCATCATTTTTATCAATAGTGACACCAACGTATTCATACGCAATCCCTCATGTTCCAATCATGATGCTATTGCGAGAGTCGTTTTTATAGTTTCGTTCAAGTCGAGCTATATCGCCAAGTTTTATCGAGCTTCCATTGGCAACAGTGATAGGAGTATTGAGGAAATCAAAACTCTTCTTATTTTTTCCTTCGATTCGGAAATCATAGTTTTTTTCTCCAATACTATAATTTCCTATTGGTTGATCGAGATTGTATCCACGAATAGTGGCAGCAACACTTGCGAGTGTGAGTCAGAGGGCATTGAGTTTTTCTTTTGGTATGATGATATCTACGTCATAGCTGGAATCATTTCCTCACTGGCTCATTGATACACTTGAGTTTGCGAGAGATTGCGCAGAGATATTAACTTTCTCGATTCCTGGCAAAGATTCGATAGCATGTTGGAGTTCAGTAGCTCTCTCAAAGAGGAGAGCTTTTGATGCTGAATTATCTTTACTAAAGATAAATGTTGAGAATACTTGATTTGTATTGGTCTCTACTTCAGTAATTACTGGTGTTTTTGCATCAGTTGGGAGCTGAACTCGATTGACACTGTTTCGTACATCATCAAGTGCTACTTTGCTATCAGCATCCGATTTGAGAGTGATAGCAATACTGGATACACCGAGGGATGAAGATGTCTGGATTTTATCAATCCCTTTGATATCCTTGATTTCTCTATATATCTTATCACTAATTAGTGAGTCGATGTCTTCTGGATTGGTTCCAGGATATACGGTGCTTATTGCGATCATCCCAAGTTTTACTGATGGGCTTGATTCTTTTGGGATGCTCGATGCAGCCATAAAACCAAGAACAATCAGTACAAGAACAATGAGATAGGATATACGATATTTTCTTACCCAGAATCAGAAGAATCCGGCTGTAAAATATGTTTGTAATTCGTTGATACGAGACATGAGTGATAAAAATCTATAAAAGTGATATTTCAGGATGATTACTTAACGGACTTCCCCGCTTACAGTGTCATTATTTACGGTAAGTTTTTGTTTGGTGCTATCAAAATTTGAGACATCATTGAGAATAATTTCTGTATCAGGAGTAAAAGTTTCCTTGATTTCTATACTTTCATTGTGAGGATTTCCGAGTCGTACGGTTTTTCTTTCTGGTATCAGATTATTGCCACTATGTGTCAAGATAGTAATCTCACCCTCGTTTTCGCTAATAATATTCACTGATCTGAGCGGGAGTGAAATATCTGAGAATGAATGAGTATTCTCAATATGAAATACGACCTTTGCTGCCTGTCAGATAAGTGTAGTTTCTGTTGGAACGGAGATTCGAGTAGTATAGAGGAGATTGGCATTTGCAATATGTGAAACAGCAACAATGCTTCCAGTAAGTTCGGTTTCTCATACGAGTACTTTTACTGTATCTCATGGCATGAGGTTAAGCGCCACATCAGCCTCAGTATCGACCGTCATTTCTGGTGTTTTTGATGCCATTTCTGCAACAGGACTTCCAGTATTGATACTCTGACCAACGGCAACATTGATCCGGGTCACTTTTCCATCGACAGGAGCCTTGATAGTGAGTTTGTCATAGTTTGCTCTTGCGAGTGCAAGGGAGGTTGAGGCGCTATTGACAGATGCTCCGAGTTGTCTTGCAGTCGCATCACGATTTCTTTTTGCTGCAGCAAGATTCTTGGTTGCTTGATCGAGTGAGAGTTTTGCTGCCTGGAGTGAGTCATCGAGTGCAATAATGGTTCGAGTGTGACCTATCGTAGCACTGTCATTCCCTGTTTGGATATTTCTCTCTGCGGTAGCAACCTGGAAACGGAGGCTCTCAATATTCATCTCTGCGACGCTCTTTGCTCCCGTGGCACTTGGGATAATACTGAGAATATTATTCTTCCAGGTAGTAAAAGTTGCCTCACTTCCCTGTGCTGCTGTTCTAAGTCAGCTCCACTGAGTTATCCATGCAGTGAGCATGTCTTGAGATAGTCCCGCTCCTACAACACTATTTTGGAGCATGGTATCCATCGACGCTCAAAAATCACGAGCCGTCTGAAATTCTTGCGAGAGAGCATCGATTTCAGCTTTTGCATTGGCCATGGTAATCTTGGTGTCAACTTTTGCTCTGATAGCTCCACGAGCACCATAGAGTGCATTCCAGTTATTTTCGGCGGTTACCTTTATGTTTCCGATATACGATCAAAGGTATGCTTCCCATGAATCATTCTTATATTGGTTTGTTGAGGTGATTCCGAGGATGAGATCTCCATTGTAGAGCATGGTATTGGCAAGCTTCTCAAAATCATTGGCATACAGATGAAAGCTTGAATCAAGCGATGCAAGTTGATTCTGATAATTATTTTCCGCACTAGCAAGGTCTAATTTGAGTTTTTCTATACTGAGTTGAGCAGTAGATCCAGTATTATTTGGATTCGCATTATAGTAATCATTCTCTGCTTGTTTTCGGCGTTCTTTGACATCTTTCTGGAGAGTATCATAAGTTCTCTGGGCTTGGGCGAGGGATATCTCGGCGTTGGTTACTGCTTGATCAAGATTTGCAAGCGTTGCTTCTCTTGCAGCACTCGCACTTGCAACTCCATTGCTTGCTTGCTGCATCTGGATTCCATACATTGCCGCCGTGTCTTTTAGTTTTACGATAACGTCACCTTTTTTTACAGATTGCCCTTCTTTTACGAGAATCTGCTCCACTTGACCAATTCCGTCACTTGGGAGAGAGAGTGCTGAACCCGCTGTGAGGCGAGCGGTTTTTTCCACATCATAGCTTCCTGTATTTCCAGAGAGTTTGAGAGTTTGTATGAGTACCTCAGTACGAGAATCCTCGACAATAGCCTCTTCTGATCAACAACTAGACAGAACAAAAGAGAGCAATAATGTTATAGCAACAAATTTTTTCATAGACAAAAATAACTAAAGAATTGTAGTTTGATAATTTCCCGAGAAAGGATTAATCAAGATTACATTCAGCTTTGAGGAGATCAATAAACTTTTGCATATCTTCGGCCTTGATGAATCCAACAAAGTGACCATATTTTGTCATAGTCATGAGCGTGTCTCCTTCGTTGATGTCAAGCATATCACGAACATCTTTTGGGATGACGATTTGTCCTTTTGTCCCAACGGTAACTGATCCATGCATCTTTACTCCGAAAGATGGATCTTTTTTTGCTGGCTTCTTTCCTCAGAACATAGTGTATAAAAAGTTAGAAAAGTAATACAAGTATGCATTGTAGGGAAAATCGTATACAAATCAAGTTGATTTTGGTAAAATTTAGATATAATGAGAAGTGTTCTTAATATAGATATGATGTAAAATACTCTAAAAACGTAACAATCTTTTTATTCTTCAGTTTATTATTCTTATGTTTGCTTTTGTTAAAAGAATTTTCTTCTTCCTCCTTACGAATATTGCCGTTCTTGCTCTCCTCTCGGTCGTGATGCTGGTAATCAATATTTTCTTTCCTGGTCTTCTCGACGCAAATGGTGGAATGAATGGTATACTGGTATATGCAATAATCTTTGGT
>JAYRRZ010000024.1:0-17136 GCA_041909865.1 Candidatus Altimarinota bacterium
ATGCTCCGCACGAGATCTTCCCAGGATGAAAAAAAAGAAGTGAGTATTACACCATATACACCTTCCCTTCCTGATATCATTGCAGGATATATTTTTCGGTATAACTTTTTGGACTTGTTTTTTCGAGAATTTCGATATACTGAGGCGGACTTGACTTCTCTCCCGGATGCATCTCTTCTTACTCGTCTTTTAGCCTCGAATCTTGATTCGGCTGATACGGAGATACTCAATATTATCGATCTGCATCTAGAAGAAGACCATGTTCATGCTAATCCCGAACTCATACAAAGAGCTTTCCGGGATATTATTCGGAATCTTCATGCTCGTCTTTTGGAGAATGAAAAGGAGCATATTCTTCGTACGGTGGATATCCATAGTCCAGAATACCTTGAAGTGTACACCAAGCTATCACAGAAAGCCAAAGCTCTCGGTATTCCACCAGGAATATTCAAAAATACTATTTAATCTTACTATATAAATCCATGCCAAAGGCAAAAAAACAGCAGGATGATTCTCAGATAGAGGAAATAGATCTCTCTTCTATTGATCTCTCTTCTTTTGAGATTCCTGATATCTCAAAAGAAGAAAAGTCAGCATCACCAAAACACACTGAAAAAAAAGACAAGGAAACTTCAGTGAATGATTCGTTTGAGAATTCAGCCTATTTTCAGACATCGTCAGATAATATGGACGACGATTTTGTTATTCCTTCTGATTTTGACGACGATTTTGACGACGATTTTGACGACGATTTTGATGATGACGAAGTGGGCGAAGACGGTGAGAAGAAAGACAAGTACAAGGGGCCAAAAGATTTCTTTACTGATAAGCGAAGAAAAAAGTTGGTTAAAAAGTTCATAGACGTAACGGTTCCACAGGAATTTCTCGAGGGATTTTCCGAGAGTCTTCAACTCCTCTTAAAAAAAGGAAAGACGGAGTGAAAACTTGTCTATGATGAAGTTATGAGCGCTCTTCCTGCGTGAGATGATATCGAACTTATGGATGAGGTATTCTCTCGACTTGCAAAACTCGGGATAGACCTCGTTGATTCACTCGATCAAGAAGATATTTTTAAAGATGCGGGGAAGAAAAAGGAAGAAATTGATCTTTCTGAGATTTCGGATGATTCTATCCGAATGTATCTCAATGAGATTGGACGATTTCCTCTTATTGATGCCAATGAAGAGGTTCGTCTTGGTCATCTTATTCAGAAGTGAGATCAGGAAGCTCGTCGCAAACTTGCTGAAGCGAATCTCCGTCTTGTCGTCTCTATTGCGAAGAAATATATGGGAAGAGGTCTAGGACTTCTTGATTTGGTTCAAGAATGAAATGTATGACTTTTCCGAGCAGTGGACAAATTTGACCCAGATAGAGGATTTAAGTTCTCAACCTATGCAACTTGGTGGATACGTCAGTGAGTTACTCGTGCTATTGCTGATCAGGCGCGAACTATTAGAGTTCCTGTGCATATGGTTGAAACAATCAATAAATTTAATCATACATATCGTCGGCTTACCCAAGAGCTTGCGCGTGAACCTCTCATGGAGGAGCTTGCTCTGGAGCTTGAGATGGATGTGAGAAAAGTTCGTCAAATTATGCGAATCTCTCAAGATATACTTTCTCTTGATTCCCCTGTTGGTGGTGAAGAAGACACCACACTTGGTGACTTTGTTGAGGATGATAAGTATCTCACTCCTGAGAAGGCAACCAATCTTGCGATTCTCAAAGAAAACCTCTACGATATGCTTGATTTTCTTACTCCACGTGAAAAGAAAATTATCGTTATGCGATTTGGGCTTGATGGAGGTGATATGCATACCCTTGAGGAAGTTGGAAAGGAATTTGGCGTAACGAGAGAACGCGTACGTCAGATTGAGGCAAAGACGCTTGAGAAGCTCAAAACTCATCCAAGCGCTGATAAGATTCGATTCTTTCATTAATAAAAATCCCCGAATTCGGGGATTTTTATTTAGGGAAATGCGGAAAAACTTCGAATTTCATTGTCATAAAAATGTAGTTCTCTGTCACTTACGTATTAGTAAGCTTCTTTCGAAAAAATTTCTTTTCCTCGAATTTCTCGTTTTTTCGCATTTCCAGCATTTTTCCGTGTTTCCTTAGATGAGAGAGAAGGTTTCTTCTTTTTTCTCTTTCTCTCCTACTTTTTTGGTCTTATGTTTTTTCTCAACGGTACTTTTTACACTCTCCTGAACAGCAATACCAGTAAGAGCTGTTTCCATTGATCCAGTGATGGAGTGAGAATCATCGTCCACAAGAGTTACATCATCCAGAGCGGGAGGTTCATCATAGACTGGCTCTTTTTCCTCCCGAAAATCAGGAGCTGTGTCCGCAACGGATGTTTCTTTTTTGCCATCAATCTTATTGGCAGCTGCATTATTTGCTTGAGCGAGCTGTTCAACAAAGTATGCTTTCATGCGTTCTGTGTGAGCTTTTTCAACCATCATTCGTTCCGCATCTGCATAGGCTTCTTCTTCAAGTTGTGAGAATCGTTCTTTTTCTGATTTGTATCCTGCTGCTTCTTCGAGTTTGGCTGTATGAGTTGTATCAAGTTTTGCAATGAGTACATCACTTTGTTGGATGTTGTTCTTGATGTATGCAGTGAGATTTCCTGGATCAGTATTTGCCTGGACTACCTCCTCCGGAGAAAAGTTCGTAGTTTCTTCCTCGATAGTTTGTTCGACAGTAGGTTCCGCTTCAGTAGATTGTTCAGAGGTAGGAGTATCAGGTAATCCAAAGTTAAAAAGAGGAGATTCTTGAATAGGATCCGTTGGGGTAGCCTGAACAAGATTGGTTGAGGACTCTTGGATACTATCTTCTTGGGAATGAAGGGCGAGAATATCTTGATTCAGAGCATCTTGAGCTGTTTCATCAGTACCATGAGATTCCTCTGATGGTGCTTCACTGAGAATATCAGAAGGAGCCAAATCAGCAGATGGAATTGTTTCAGATGTTTCATTTTGTTCCACCAAGGTATCTTCTGATTGAGCTGTTTGGAGACTTTCAATCGGTTGTTGTGGAAGAGCAGAATCTCATGAAACAAGAATATCAGAAGCATCCTCTTCTGCTACTACTGCAGGGGCTTCTGGGGTAGATGGAAGTACTTTAGCTTCCGTCGATATCTGCTGTTCTTCCGTTTTTTCTATCTTGAAAACGGGTTCCTGAACTGGCTGACTTTGCGCAGTACTATCATCTCCTTGAGATTGTCCTGTTCCTTGTGGTTGCCCTCAAGCTGGAGCACTTCCTGTATCACCTCCCGTTTGTGAGGGTTTTTTTAGGAGTTCATCGAAGAGTCACATATATGAAAAGTTATGGAATATGCTCATATCCTAGCATTATCTTTTTAATAATGCAAATTTTGAAGCTTCTTTTTGGTTTTTACACTTTTTTTATATACTTATGATGATTTTTAGGACTTTTTCTGCCTTTAGAAATAGATTATTTATGTCGTTTGTTCATCTTCATACGCATACACATTACACGTTTCAGAGAGCTCTTGGTGATCCAGAGAAACTCGCGAAACGAGCAAAAGTATTAGAACAGTCAGCTATTGCCATTACTGATGCAGGTAATCTCTATGGGGCTTTTGAGTTTTATCGTGCTTGCAAGGATATATGAGTAAAGCCAATTATTGGTGTTGAGTTCCAGATTTCCAAGAAATGACGAGCAAATCGTGATAAAGATAATGAGCTCTACGAGATAGTCTTGCTTGCTCGAAATGTTTCTGGGTATCAGAACTTGATTCAACTGGTAACGATATCACAGATTGAGTGATTCTGGAATGGGAGACCACGTATTGATTTTGAGTTGTTAGAGAAATATTCGTCCGATATTATTGCCTTGTCAGGTTCATTGTACGGTGAAATAGGGCAACATATCATCACAGGGAAAGAAGACTCGTTTATTATGGAGCGTATTGCTTATTATGAATCACTCTTTTGACGCCAATGTTTTTATCTCGAGCTCCAAGAGCATCCAGATAGGGCTATGCAACCAAAAATCAATGAAAAGATTCTTGAGCTCTCTCGGGCACATGGATACAATTATGTTGGTACAAATAATAGTTACTATCTATCCCTCGATGATGCCGAGATACAAGATATGATGTCATCAGTAGCAGATGGAAGAGAGATTGATGACCCAGATAGGACAACTCTTATGAGTGGTGATTATTCAGTTCGGTCTTCTCGTGAGATGGAGGAGCTTTTTGTCTATGCTCCAAAAGCGTATGAGAATACTCTCAAGATTGCTGAGATGATAGATATAGAGATTGAATATGGGAGCTATAAGATTCCAGTTTTCCCTCTTTCAGAGGAAGAGAAAATCCAATATGCAACGTACCTTCGGTCAATCGAGAATACGCAATTTAGAGCACTTTCTTCTGAGGAATGGCTCCTTCGAACACTGTGTATCCGAGGATTGAATTTCCGCTATGAGTTCTGACTCTGAGAAGATGCGATGCATGTATTATTGCATAAGATTGCAAGAGGAGCCATAGAGAAAAAACTCTCATCAATGTCTGTAGAAGAATTGTATACAATGTCAGAATCATTCTATTCTCCTGAAAAAATTGAACTCATTTCCTCTCTTGATGAGGAAAAGCAGTCTATAATACGAAGGCTTGAATATGAGCTCAATGTGGTAGATATTATGGGATTTAATGGGTATTTTTGTATTGTTGCGGACTTTATCCGGTATGGAAAAAATAGCGGAGTTCCCGTTGGTCCTGGTCGCTGATCTGCCGCGGGCGCTATCCTAGCATATCTTTCTGGAATTACCGATATTGATCCTCTTCCTTATGGATTACTTTTTGAGCGATTCTTGAATCCTGCACGCGTATCGATGCCAGATATCGATGTAGATTTCTCTGACGAATGACGTGATAAAGTGTTGGAATATGTTCGGAAGAAGTATGGCTCAGACCATGTGGCACAGGTCTGCACTTTTGGTACTCTTGCTGCCCGTGCTGCTGTCAAGGATGCTGGAAAAGCTCTTGGTATACCTTTTCAGGCGATGAATGATTTTGCGAAACTCATCCCTGCTCGTCCTGGTATCAGTATCAAGGAAGCCCTCGAAGAGTCTCTGGAGCTAAAAAAAGTATATGAAGAGGAACAACGATATACCAAGGTGATTGATTCTGCTATCAAGCTTGAGGGAACGGTTCGTCAGCTTGGAGTTCATGCTTGTGCGGTGATTATTGCTCCAGAACCAATTACACATTTTTGTCCACTTCAGCCACCTCCAAAGGACCCATCAACTACGGTAACTCAGTTCTCTGCTGGTCCACTTGAGTCCCTTGGTCTCCTCAAAATGGACTTTCTCTGACTCCGAAATCTTGCTATCTTGGATCGAGCGGTTACGATTGTACAAGAAGTTCATGGAGTGAATGTAAATCTCCTCAAGATTGATTACGAAGATCAGAAGGTGCTTGCTCTCTTTGGCGAGGGGGATATGACTTGAGTATTTCAGTTTGAGTCATCAGGAATGCGACGATATCTCAAAGAACTCAAGCCATCTTCATTTGAGGATCTTATTGCGATGGTTTCTCTCTATCGTCCTGGTCCCCTTCAGTATATACCTGAGTTTATTGATAGGAAATTTGGTCGTAAAGTGGTACAATACCCACATCCATCTCTGGAATCTATCTTACGACCAACCTATGGTATTGCCGTATATCAAGAACAAATTATGCAACTTGTTCAGGCATTTGCAGGATTTTCTCTTGGTGAGGCAGATATACTTCGTCGTGCTATCGGGAAAAAGAAGTATGAGCTCCTCATGGAACAGCGAGGGAAATTTATCGACGCTGCAGTAAAAGAGTCACACCCAGAAGAACTCGCCATCTATATCTTTGATGAGATTATTGAGCCGTTTGCTGGATATGGATTTAACAAGTCACATGCAGCCTGTTATTCGATGATCGCGTATCAAACAGCATTTATGAAAACGTACTACCCTACTGAGTTCATGACCGCTCTCATGATATCAGATGAAGAAGACACTGACCGTATAAAAATGGAGATAGAAGAAGCTAGTATGAAAAGTGTGAAAATCCTTCCTCCAGACGTAAATGAATCAAGAAGACATTTTACCTTCATAGATAACTCGAATATTCGTTTTTGACTCAAGGCGGTGAAGTGACTCTGAGATGGTCCCATCCAGAGTATTCGAAGAGCAACAAAAGAATATCGATTCGAGAATATTGAGGATTTTATCACTCGAACAGGCGGTGAAGTGATCAACAAAAAATCCCTTGAATCACTTATTTATTCAGGGGCACTTGATGCTTTTGGAGAAAGGAATTCCCTTCTTGCGAGTATCCCAAAGATGACCGCATATCTCAAGGAAATAGAAGCTAAACGCGAAACTCAGCAGATGGGATTGTTTGATGCTATGGATGATTCCGTTAGCTGAGTTCACTTTGAGCTTGTTCGGGCGGAACCGATGAGTTTCGAGGAACGGATGAAGTGAGAAAAGATGGTGATAGGATACCCAGTTTCTGGTCATCCTCTTGAATGAATAGAGGAATTTGTTCGGAAAAAGTCCAAAAATCTCTGACCGATCTATGACTGGATTGAGAAGAAACATGATTTACTTGTTGTTGATGATGTTCAGAATATCGAGATTCCGACATCTACTGGAGAGGAATCAAGTAGTTCAGAAAATAATTTGCCAGATATGGAGTGAGTTATTTCGGACAATGATGTACCTCCTATTCCTGAAGCTGATGAGATTGTTGTGATTTCAGAGAAAAAGAAAGAACCAGAAGAATCAGTTTTTTCTACCCTTATTGGACTGGTTCATGAGGTACGAAAGATTCAGACAAAAACTGGAGGAATGATGCTCATGGCAACTGTTCAGAGTATAGGATTTGATTTTCGTCTCATCATATTTTCTCGTGATTATGAGACGTATGCTGCAAAAATCGAGGAAGATACTATTATTGTCGTGGATGGACGAATTCGTTTTGACAGCGAGCGTGATGAGATATCAGTGAGTCCAGGCGGATCATTTGGCAAGAAATGAGCTTCTAGAAGTGATGCCATTAAAGCGTTTTCTATCTCGCAATTCCGTGAATTTGCCAAAAATGCATGAATGCAAGAAATGAGTGTCTCCGAAGAACAGAAGGATGATCCCAGATTCTTCGTAGATGTTCCCCCGTATTGGACCAAGGATGATTTGCTCGATCTTCGTGATTATCTTGGGGCGTGCACAACAGGTCTCCATCCTGTTTGGATTCGGGTCAATGGCGCAGAAAAAGATACCAAGTTCTCTATCGATACCATCGCTGGAATCAAAGACTGGATAGAAAAGAGGAAAATATAATTCTCTACTGTATTAAGCGTAGAAAAAATATTTTTTATAATTGTAGCAATTAGGTTTACATATGTCAAATTTATGTTTATCGTATAAAATATAATAATCTTTTGCTTTTTCCCTTTTCCTGATTATAGTCCCCCTACAATTTCTCAAATCCTGAGGAGCATATATATGTACCTATATCGCTTCTCCCCTATCCGAAGCGATTTCTCGATTTTTTCTAGAGCCATGAGAGCTCTGGTTTTCTGTTGTATTGGAGTATTTTTTCTCCAGAGGAATATTTATGGAGTGATTTTCATGAAGTTGTAGTTTATCATTTTTTCTTTTTATTATGTCTTTTGATTCTTTTGCTCTCCGAAAGGAGATTATTTCTGCCCTTTCACATATGGGCTACCATGAACCAACGAGTGTGCAGTCACAAGTTATCCCTCTTGCACTCGAAGGGAAAAACATCGTTGTTCAGTCTCATACAGGAAGTGGAAAAACAGCAGCATTTGTCTTACCAGCTCTCAATAATATTGATTCCAAAAAGCGTATAGCACAAGTGCTTATCCTTGAGCCAACTCGCGAACTTGCTCTCCAAACTCGTGATGAGGTATTCAATCTTTCTCGGGATATGCGTATGGGCTCACTTGCTGTCTTCGGGGGTTCTCCAATCTATCGTCAAATTGAGGGGCTCAAGGCAGGACCGCAGGTAATCATCGCGACTCCAGGACGCCTGATAGATCTCGTTGAACGAGGTAATCTCCGACTCGATGCTATCGAAACCCTTGTTATCGACGAGGTGGATCAGATGATGGATATGGGATTTGCTCCTTCTGTTCAAGAGATTTGGAAAAAGCTTGAGAATCTCAAGCAGGTTATGACGTTTTCTGCGACGTATACCAAGGATATCATGAATCTTCTTGAGCGCAATATTCGAGGAGACTATGAGTCACTTATCCTCTCTCAGACTCCAACGGTTGATACTATTGACCACGTATTTATGAAGGTAGGAATCCGTGACAAATACCCACTCCTGAAGCGTATTCTTGAGCGTTTTCCTACACACAAGACAATGATTTTTACTGCTCGTAAGCATGAAACAGAGGAGCTTGAACGATATCTGTATCGTGATGGTTTTTCGGCGGCTTATATCCATGGTGATATGTTCCAGAGAGACCGTATCAAGGCTCTTCGAGCTTTTAAGGAAGGCAATACACGTATCTTCATCGGAACAGATGTTGCCAGTCGTGGTCTCAACTTGAATAATATTGATCTCGTAGTGAATTACCATGTTCCACATGATCCAGAGTCATATATTCATCGTATTGGACGAACTGGTCGTGCTGGGGCTAGTGGACATGCAATTATGTTGGTTTCTACAGAAGAGTCTCGTGCTCTTGCTCGTATCGAACGTATGCACAAGATTGAGATTACTGAGGTGGATGCTGAGGGGACGGTTATTCCACGTCCTCCACGTCCAGAGCGCAAGCCAGGAGGCAATGGAGGTGGACGACGGCCATATCGAGGAGGCGGTGGTGGATATCGAGGAGGCAATTCCTGATATCGTTCCGAGCGTTCCGAAGGTGGTGGCTACCCGTCACGTCGTGAGTCATCAGATGGCGCTTCTCGACCTCCACGAAGAGAGGGTGGCTATGAGAATCGAGCTCCTCGTTCCGAGGATGGCCGACCTTCACGCCCGCCACGTCGTGAGTGAGGATATCGAGGATTCCAAGGAGATCATCGTGGTGATTCCACTCATCATACACATTCTCGAAGATGAAAGTAAAATAAATCCCCAATTTGGGGATTTATTTTGAGTTTGGTGGTGGTTCTATGAATCGATTCGTGTGTTTGCTGATTTCATGGAGGTATCATATTTGAATGATGAATTTTTCCTTGCAAAAGTTCTAGAAACCCCTACAGTTCATGGTATGAAAATCCTCTTCGTTGCTGCTACTAGTCATGAGCTCAAAATCATAAGAAAACAGGTAGAGCTCCATAAAAAGTCATCAGTGCAATACCTATTCTTCTCCACAGGAATAGGCAATATTGCTACCACCTACACCCTCTCTGTCTATCTCACGGAGCATCCTGATATTGACTTCGTCTGCAATATCGGAATCTGTGGATATCTCACGGAGCATCCTCCAGTGATACAGATAGCTCGGACGGTTCTCGTATCGAGCGGTCGTGAGTGTATTGTTCCAGTCTTCTTCTCATTTGCTCCTCTCGTCTCTATCGAGAGCCATGATACCCCAGTGCTTGAGTCGAGTCTGGTCACAGAACCATACGTTGATATGGAGTCATATGGGGTTGCCTATGTTGCTGAGAAACAACAGATTCCTCACCTCATCCTCAAGGTTCCCTATGATCAGATTGGGAGTATGGCAACGAGAGAGTTCGATGTGGAGATTGCCATGCGGTCTCTCGAGACAAATATTGGTTATCCAACTCTTATCGATACTCTGGTAGACTATATCGCCCGTATTCCAGAGAGGCAAGATTGGTCCCATGTTCGTGAGCATTTCCGGCTGACATTCATCGAGTTCGAGAACCTCAAAAAAGATATTGCCCGCTATGAAGCCCTGACTACGAGAGATTTCCGTTCGTTTTTCTCAGAACACAAGAATCTCTCAAAAAAAGAATTCCTCACCCAACTTCACACCACAAACTAATGATTCTCTATATCGAAAAACAAGCTCGAGATTATCCACTCACGCGGCGCATCTGTGAGAAGTTTCCTCACGCGAGCATCATTGAGATACAACACTACAAAAATATCTTCGATAAGCCCTTGGGAGATTCCCCTACTGAGACCTGCCTCATCCTCGCTCGCCTCGTAGGAGATCATATCTCCTCATGTCCTCCTGGGTATGACCCCTATAATTATTCGTTCTTCTTCAAGACGAGTCTCAATTGCGTCTATGATTGTGACTACTGCTACCTCAAGTGAGCCTTCCGCAACGATTTCCGAGTGATATTCGTCAACTATGATGAGATCATGGAGACCATCGAACACAAGATACGCTCAGTTCGAGCACACGATCCTGATGGCTCAATTATCTTCTATGCGAGTGACTATTCGGATATCCAGGCCCTCGATACTCTCACGGAGTTCAACGCTCACTTTATCCCATTTTTTGAGCAATTCCCTGGGGTGATAGTGGAGTCCCGCACCAAGAGCGCCAATATCACTTCGCTCCTCAGTCTCCCTCAGATTCCAGAGAATTTTGAGATTGCTTTTTCTCTCAATCCTGAGGAGGTCATCCAGCAATATGAGCACAAGAGCGCATCACTCGAGCAACGCATGGGCGCAATCAATCTCCTGCTCAATCGAGGGTTCAAGGTGGGGCTCCGATTCCTTCCCCTCCTCCCCGTTCCTGGATACCTCGAGATCTATGAGAAATTCCTGAAACAAGTCCGAGCAACTATTCCTCTCGAGAAGGTGTACTCTTTTTCTATTGGTTCACTCCTCTATACCCGTGAGGATCACAAGCAGATGCTCAAAAAAATCCCGAACTTTGATATACTCTATCGGATTGAGTCTACGACGGATGATGGATTTGTTCGATTGCCCCTCGAGGTCCGGGTCAATTTCTACAAGCTCTTTGAGCGGTATCTCGGAGATTTCTCTGTCTGTCTCGATGGGAAGATAGTCGTGAAAGAGAGGAGATAATGTTTTTTAAGAAAATAAATAGGACTTCTTCTAGTTAATAAAATACTATCTCATATGAATCTCCTCATCACTGGTGTATCATCTGGTATCGGTCGAGCACTCACTGAGTCGCTCAGTTCCGAGCACCATATCGTCGGGATATCTCGGCGCAATCCTGCGATTCCTAGTATCGATTGGCAGGAGCTGGATCTCTCGGACTCCAGAATGCGCAAGACATGGCTCGAAAAAGCTCAAGCAAAAACTCCATCACTCGACGGACTCATCCTCAATGCGTGAGTTGGCTACTTCGACAGGTTCCAAGATATCGAGTATGAAAAGTATAAATCCATGATGGAAACCAATCTCATGGCCAATATCGAGCTCATCTATGGGCTCCTCCCTATCCTCAATGAAGATGCTACCATCATCTTCATCGGGAGTCGTGCGAGTCGTCGGTTCATGCAGGGTGGTGCGGTCTATCAGGCGAGCAAGTTTGGTCTCCGTGGCTTCGCGTGAGCTCTCCGCGAGGAGTTCCCACGTCTCCATATCTACTTCCTCAATCCGAGCATCGTGCGGACAGAGTTCTTCCAGTATACGACGACTCCTATTCTTGGTCGATTCCCTGAGACTCCTATGAGTGATATCCTCCATGCCGTGACTACTATGCTCAGTGGTGAGGAGAAGAATTGGGAGGTGGATATTTAGGGGGTACTATTTTTTGAATACGAAAAGATGCTCGTGCATGATGAGGAGGAAGTTGTATTTCTGAGAACTTGTTTTCCAATATCCTGTTGCTTTGCAGTTGTGCTGGACTTTTACTATATCTTCTTTGAGGGAAAATCCGACACGGAGAAATCGTTCCATTACCTTGAATGCCATCGGTTGATACATCTTCTCACGACGAGTATCGCCAATGAGTATCGCGCAGTAGTTCCCTTTTTTGAGGGTTCGGTAGCACTCCTTTGCTATCTTCTCCATCTCGTCAGCAAAAGCATCAATATCATGAATATTCGAGAGATCTTCAGGAATCTTGCCTTCGCTATACTTGATAATATCCGCATATGGCGGGTGATGGAGGATAAAATCAATACTCTCTACCTTGATTTTCTTCATCGCCTCCCGCGCATCATCGAGCTCGATATTTATCTCAGCAAGTGTCTCGTGCTCAAAATCCAGAGCCTCCTTCGTGATCGCGATAGCATTGGGATTTAAATTTTCCGCATCCAGTAGATCAAAACTATTGATTTTATTTTAAAGATTCATATAGTGGTCTTGCCAAAATACAAGATTTCTAATGCTTTCTTAATTGCATAGCAGATAATAAGGGGTAGTTCTTTTAGACCCTTTTGCTATGCATTAGGAGCTCTTGTGTTTTGGCGAACATTAGGACTACCCCTTTTTGTTTGCCAAAACACACACATCTCGTTCAGACGTATTTTGGCGTATTATCTCTTCATAATGCGCCTTTATTGTGAACAAACCTTATTTTTATAGAGATTGATTCTATCTCTATCACGATGATTGTATATGAGTGATGCAATTACTGGAGGCAAATTCTATTGATATGATTTTTGCTGACCCACCATATTTTCTATCGAATTGATGATTTACTGTACAATCTGGAAAAAGAGTTTCAGTGAACAAGGGAGGATGGGATAAATCTTCTTGAATTGAATGAGATTTTGAGTTCCATTTATCATGGTTAAGAGAAGCTAAAAGAGTTTTAAAGGAAGATTGAACAATATGGGTTTCTGGAACATATCATAGTATTTATCAGTGTGGATATGCCCTGCAATTACTATGATTCCATATATTGAATGATATTTCCTGGTTCAAGCCAAATGCATCACCAAATCTCTCTTGTCGATTCTTCACGGCTTCACATGAGACGATAATTTGGGCAAGAAAATCAAAGAAATGAAAACATTACTTTGATTATCAAGCCATGAAGATGTGAGAATGGAGTGAAGATTTTATTAAAAAACCATCTCTTCAAATGCGTTCCGTGTGGTCGATTTACCCACCAAAGAAGCAAGAAAAAGTGCATGGAAAACATCCAACCCAAAAACCAGAAGAATTATTGCGTAGGATAATTATTGCATCAACAAGGGAAAATGATATTATTCTCGACCCATTTTCATGATCTAGTACAACTTGAATTGTTGCAAATAGATCATGAAGAAGGTATATTGGTATAGAAATGGATAAAAAATTTCTAGATATCTCTATCAGGAGAGTCAAATGACCATAATTTTTTATAGGTTCCTGATCAAAGAAATTCAATCAATCCTAAATCTCTTAACTGCTGTAATATTTGTCGAACTTTATCATCAATAAACTGATTATCAGGATACTGACTGATAAAATATTCTTTGAAGCTCAGAACTTCCGCAAGTGTGAAAATGTTTTTCTGCATTTTATCAACAACTAAAAATACATGCTTCTTCCAACCTTTCAATCAATTCATAGAAACATCATCAGTGGAAAATATAATTTTCTCATCCTGAATAGCATCAGAAATAGTATAGTCTGGTAGTTTGATTTTTGGTTGTTTCTTTAGAGATTTTAAGAGGTTTTCAACATCTGAGATATTTTTCTCTTTAATTTCTCAAGCATTCTCATGATGTCATAAGCTATAAAAATCATCTACTATATCATGAACTAAGCCTAATTCATCAACAAAAATTCCATATTCAAAATTAGAAAGCATTCATCATCATGTTAAATTCCCAGAAGTCACTACTGCCTTCCTATCATCAAATATATATATCTTTGCATGCAATGAACTAAAATTTGTGACAGTACCATTTTGAGAGATAATTGCTGATAATGCCCTTAAGTCTAAAGAACCTCAATAAATATTCGGAAGCTTAAAAGAAGTGATTAAGTCTAAAGACACATTTTCTTTCTTGAGTTTTAAAAACTCATCACAAATAGCATATTTAACAAATGGGGATGTAATCTTGATTGAATATTTAGATTCAGATACCAAATCAAGAAAAGTTTGTTTCCATGGATTTTTTAATACCTTCATGATATTTAACTAGTTAAAACTAAAATGCTTTACTATACCTTGTTTGATATATATTAACGAGTCTCAGTTCATATCTGAGAGATATGATTTTTTCTTCTGGAGATTGAAGTAGACTGCACCACCACCCAAAAAAGGCTCAAAATAATTATTGTACTTTTTCGGAAAAAGTTCCTGGAATTGAGCAATGAGCTGGCGCTTTCCTCATACCCATTTTACGAATGGCTGAGCTTTGATATAGTTGATATTTTCGCTAAAAAATACCTCTGCCTCTTGCTGGTTCTTGATATTTTTCTGCTCAATCCATGATTGCGCTACAAAGAAAGAGAGTCAGAATCTGAAGGCTATGTCCTGAATAGCTATTGAAGACATGGGAAACTTTATTTCGGTAAAATATATCGATTTTTTATAAAAGATCCACTACTAATTGTATTTTGTGGAGTATCTTGATAACAAGATGAGCATTTCTCCTTGACTTATATTATTTTTATGTATTATCACCGTGCCGTCGAGCAATAGTGCAAGATGGTAAACAAAAGGAGGCATCATATGTCAAAACCAGAAATCAATATCAATACACAAGCAATATCAAAAATAATTCCATTTTTCGAAATGGAAGACCAAGAGGAACTTACTTTCTCTGAACCAGAAGCGTATATCTATCTCTCTCAGATAGGTGTGCCAGCCCGCTTTGAGAACTTGCATAGACATTTTTTCAAGCGAAGAGGCTGGTATATCTTGAAGAACTGATGATGTAGCTTCACGAGAATAATCGGTTATGCTTTGGGTCCAGTGCTTTGATAGTCATATTCGCGAGAGTATCCCTATCACAGCACATGCTGTTCTGCATTCGGATCCTTATCGGCCCTCCTTTGCTCTGATCGCGCGCTTTTCCGTGACAGAGGTTTGCCCTGGGTTTCCCTGGGGCTTTTTTTATTGCCATTTTCTGCGAACAATAAAAAACCACCCGTTAGTGGGTGGTTTTCGATATCTTTTGGTAGCAGAGACCTTTCCGTCAATTTTTTACGAGACTCAGAAATCATAGATTTCATAAGTAGAAAAATAAGAGAGTAAACCAACAGGGAGAATATATTGAGAAATGATTTTTTGTATAATGTACGCTAAAAATAGCAGGGTTTGCCGGAAATAGAAATAGTTATATTCTTCCAGTAGCTATGCAATTTTCTTCTCAAATTTTTTCATAACCAACACCTTATCTATCTTTACTCAGTCCATATCAACCACTTCAAATTCATAATTATTTTCATTCTGGAATTTCTCACCAGTTTTAGGGAGTCTTCCGAGAGTATTCATAATATATCCAGAGAGAGTTGTATATTCAATATTCTTGTCTTCAATCACTTCTTCCTGAAAATACTGATTGATCTCATAGATAAGCGTTCTTCCTCCTATGATATACTGTCCACCAGATGACTTTACTATATTTCCTTCCCTCTCTTCATCTTCATCAGGAAGATCTCCAACAATCACTTCCATCAGATCGTGAAGAGTAATAATTCCTTCGGTTCCACCAAACTCATCAATCACCACTGCGATATACTCTTTCTTTTTTTTGAAAGTATTGAGAATCTGTATAGCAGAAGTATTCTCAGTGACAATAATTGGTTTTGTAAGTATCTTTTCAAAATCAAAATCTGATGTTTTGAAATTTTCTAGAAAGTCTCTGATATTCAATATTCATACTACTTTATCCAGGGTATCATTAGCTACTACAAACTTTGAATGCACACTATTCTGAATTTTCTTAAATATCTCTTCTTTTGTACTCCGAATATCTATCCATTCCACCTGGTTTCTATGGGTGATAATAGACTTCGCTGTCTGATCTCAAAATGAGAATACATTATGATGGATAGTGCTTTCTTCTTTTTGTAGTACTCCTTGTTTTCATGCATTCTTGAGGAGAGATATGAGCTCTTCTTGGCTTACTTTTTCTTCCCTAACATCCTTGATTCATAACACTTTCAGTATGATAGTAGTAGAAACAGAGAGAAGTTTTACAAAAGGATGGGTAATAAGCATGAAGTATCTCAGTGTTGGTACACAAAATAAAGCGAGTCATTCAGGATTATTCATGGCAATTGTCTTTGGGACCAATTCTCCAATAACAATAGAAAAATAAGTAATCCCGCAAATAGCAATAGCTAGAGCAATACCTTCAGCATGATTTCATAGAAGTGGAACAACCTCTATATATTTTGCGAGAACTCCTGCAATAGCAGAACCTCCGAAAGCACCAGACATAATACCAATAAGCGTTATTCCTATTTGGACTGATGAGAGGAAATTTTCTGGATTTTCCAGAAGTTTTAGAATAATTTTAGCTCTTCTATCTCATTTTGAGGCAAGGTGCTCTATTTTGCTCTTTTTAACAGATACGAGAGCTATCTCAGATAGGGCAAAAAATCAATTTAAGAGGGTAAGGACACCAATGATAATGAATTCCATGTATTATTCTGTTAAGTCATTTGAGAGAATATATAGTAAGAAAAATCCAATTAAAATCAAATTGACAACGTATATCCACAAAGAAATACCTCTTTCAGTTAATAAAAAGGTTTACCAATGAAACATCTGGTGGACCAAACGGTCGGAAAATGGAACTCTCATGGTTCAAAAAATCGTGATGCTTATCCAGTCAAATGACTATTATGTGAATGCGTTTCTTGGTTTATTAGGAAGCATGAAACTTCTACTTCTTCTGTAAGGTAGATTGTACCAACATTATTGTAGAAAATACTACTCATGGAGTTTGAGCTATTGCTAAAAAATAATCTGGTTTTGTCCAACCATAAAGTGTCCACGATGAGTATGTTAGTAGTGCTCCTCATGCTAATACTGCAGAAACTTTCTCACCAGTTTTGTATGTTCTATATATTTGAAATGGTAGTCATACACAAGACATAACGAGTGAGCATGCCACTCACGAATATCATGCAAATTGTGAAATTTCCATTATGGTTTGTAATTAAAAATTATCACATAATATATGAGTATTTTTATTCTTGTCAATGGTAGACCATCCTTCGGATTCTCGTCCCGTCAGCTTGTTCCCAAGTATTGCCAATCAAAAACCCCACTTTCGTGGGGCTTTTCGTGACAAATGGTG
>JAYRRZ010000025.1:0-45105 GCA_041909865.1 Candidatus Altimarinota bacterium
GAGACAAATCCGATTGGTATCCACCTGTCCAATGTTAGCATTGGAGACATTGGCAGTACCATTGATACGAACATTTCACTCCACATCCAATTTCTGTGTTGGACTACTGGTTCCGATTCCTACATTTCCACTTGTCAGTTGTACTACATCTCCATCTGCTGGTGTAGCGGCATTGGTATTTCACCAAGTGATGGCTGGTGTAGCTACAGCACTTGCTGTCTTCATACAATAAAGGAGAGCGACGTTGCGGGGGCGAACAACACCATATGCAAATCAAAAGAGTGATTGATAACTACTATTAATGTAAGTCTGTTTAAATTTAGATGTTGGGTATTCTGATAAAATTGCCACATCAAGTCATAAATCATTTGCGAATGCAGTACCATCACCTCAAATATCTTGGGCATATGTAGCATTCGTAGAATCAGCATCATACGCTTTTAGTGTTCCTTTCTGCGAACTCCCCAACACTCTCCCTGAATCTATCCCTCTTCCACCATCAAGCCCACGGATAAACTCGCCTCTGAGATCAGGAGTACCACTGGTTCCATTGGCAGGAGACCATCCAGCAGGACAAGTAGTGGAGTTAAAAGCCGCAATAGTTCAGATAGGAGCTCCATCTCAACCTGGAGCATCAGCACAAATAGGAGTTCCATAGTCAGACGTATTCACAGAGAATCCTGTGATAACCTTTCCTGTTGGACACACTCCAGTTCCTCAGGATCCTTCAATCATCCGAGTAAAGTAGTCTCAGAAGATTCCATCAGCTCCTGATGCTTGTACAAGGAGAGCAGAGAGTGATGTTGCCAGAAGTGCTCAGAGGACTACTCCTCGAGCAAAAGGAAATCGAGCAGGATGAATGGGAAAAGAAGTTGTTTGAAGTGTTTCCATACAAAAGAAAAGAAGGAATAAACTATTCCTTCTTATGGTAGCATGATATGAAAAATTTTGCAAATATACGTGGTTTTAAAAGTTTTTCTTCTTTGGTTTTATATGTTCTCGATTCACGTATGCCTGTTGTGCGATGACGAAAAAGGTTCCGATGAACCAGTAGAGTCCAACTCCGAGTGGGAAAAAGTATGCCGTCACTCCGATCATCACAGGGAAGAAATAGAGCATCATCTTCTGCATAATCTCTGGATCAAGCATTTCAGGAATCTCTCATTCTGTTTTTTTCTCGAGTTCTTCCGTTTTTGCAGATTTTTTCTTGGTATATACAAACGAGAGTTTTGCTTGAATCCATTGGAGAACTCCAAGTACAAGAGCAAATGCTGCCCCTATCCATCCTCCTACCGCGTCAAGATGGAGTCCATAGAAATAAGTAGATATCTCTGTCGGATTGAAGGAAATAAAGAACTGATAGAGGTGATAAAAATTCGAAGAATCCGTAATCCCAGAAATCACCCAATAGAGACCGATAAGAATTGGCATCTGTATCAAGAGTGGAATAATCGGCCCCATCGGGTTCACCCCTTCTTGTTTGTAGAGTTCCATCATCTTCATCCCGAGTTGTGCTTGATCATTTTTGAATTCTTTCTGGAGGGCTTTGATTTTTGGTTGGACTTTCTGCATCTTCTGCTGACTCTGAAGCATGTGATGCTGCGGAACCAAGAGAATCAATCGAATAATAATCGTCACAATGATGATAGCCCAACCAAGGGAATGCCCCGGCAAGAAGGTAATCAGCGCTACAAAGAGATTGTAAATCGGCTCATAGACAACGGTTGAGAGGAATGAGCGAAATACTCCTGGATTCTCCATCTCAAATAAGACCGTACGAGCACCAAGTGGCGTAGTAACCGTAATAATATATTTCCCTGCTTTGTTCGCAAATACCTGATGGAGCTCCTTGAAAGGAAGAATCATTTTCGTACCACTTGTAACCTCAAGAGGAGTACAAAATGCTTGAGCAGCACCACTCATATTGTAGGAAATAGAATCAATATTGAGACTCACATCACTGCAAGGATTCAAGACAAAGCTACCACTTGAAGTATTAGAAAGTTCTATCTGAGGAATATTTGGGATTACCACTGCATCTTTTTTTACGCTAAGGAGGATTCCTGTGTCCTGTACTTGTTGTTTTGCTGGAGGAAAAAACAAATACTGAATAGAAAGTGACATTATAAATGCCAACAGGAAGAGATTGAAGAGTTTTGCTTTATCCATATTTAGAGATTTTTTAAAAGGTTTTTCGAGAGAAAAGTAACGTTTTTCTCAAATTCTGCAACTTGGAGTTTATTTTTATAATCAAGAATGACTCATTTTTTTGGAACGAATACAATATCTTTTCGACAAGAGTGGAGTGTTGGCAAGAATGTATCATAGAATCTCCTCCGCCAGAAGTTGCGATTCACACTTCCCTTTGATACTTTACTTGAGAGGAGAATCCCACATCGCCCATGTTCCAACTTGTTGTCGAGAATATTTGCGATAAACATATACGAAAAGAAAGGTTTCTTTCGATGTAAAACCTTTCTAACTTCGCGTTCTGTGAGACGATATGCTTTTGCAATCATAATTTTTTGGTGTTTTTTCCAAAGACAAGAAATTTGATGCTGACGAAGAAATTCGCCGTTTTTCAATGTTTTTACCCTCGAAATCTCTCAGTCAGTCCTGGATACGTAACAATACGAGCATTCCCACCAGCAATATTGTGGTGTTTACTCTTTCCACGAATGTTTTTTACACGATTTGGATAGCTCACTGCAAGAACACGACGACCCTTTCGGCGACGAGCACGAAGAACCTTCTGTCCATCAACAGTTGATTTTCTCTGGAGGAATCCGTGAACACGGAGACGCTTTCTTTTCTTGAATTTACCTACCATATACGATATCTAAAGGATAGAAACGTCGAGTTTTGCTCGACAATAAGTGGGCGGATTGTATGAAAAAAGTACAAGTTGTCAATTATTTTTTCCGAAATATTTTGAAGTAGATCCAGATGCGGAAAATCACGATCTGGATACGCGTAACCATGGAGGCATGCTTCCCTACCAGGAGGCACGCTTTGTACCCTACGAATTTGTACCAGTTTTTTGCAAGAATAGCATCCAAATGCGACCAACAATAACACGAGAAATATCTCCATGACTCAGAATAATACCAAAATACTCATACTATTAATACATCGACCAAGAAAAGTATACAACCTGAATATTTCTAGAAACACGGAAAAATACTCATTGATTTTTGTTCTTCATTTCCTATACTCCGACACATGCACACTCTCATCGACACCACTCAAGAACCAACCAAAGAACTCTTGATTACAGAATCCACCCTTTCATCGTATTGCCTTATCATCGATGAGGATGGGACTTTTTCCCGAACCATTCACATCGAGAAAAATGGAACCTTTAATGGCACCGTAATCGTCACAGCGAAAAAGGCAGATATCACGATAGAAACGAGCATTGATGGAAACAATGCAAAAAGTAACCTCCGTATTCTCGTACTCGCAAGAGATATGAGTCATATTGCTGTTCGCGGAATTGCGACCGTAGAGAGCCCTTATCGCAAGGTCTCAACGCGGGTTGACCAGACGAATATCCTCCTTGGGAAGAATACCCAAGTACGAGGTGTACCAGAACTCAGGATTGCCACCGATGATATTGAGTGAGGTCACTCTTGCAAGGTGCATCGTCTCGGAGGTGAAGGACTATTTTACCTCCAGTCACGTGGCCTCGATACAAAAAATGCCGAAGCCCTCCTCCTCTCAGGAGAAATCCGGAAGCACCTTGATACCATCGATGATACAATAAAAAAAGAATCCCTGTATGAAGAGATTCTTGAGAAATTGCAATGACAATAAAGTAAAAACTTTTTGCTTCTTTCTTTTTGTAAGTTTCTGCAGTTTTCTTCGTTTGCAAGTTTTTCGTATTTGTCGTCGAAGATTTCCGTGAAGAAATACAAACTGTTTGACGACCATCGGGAGGAGTTTTTGTATTTTAGGAAATCAAGACGGGAACAAATACCAAAACGAAGCAGGGAAGATTTTAGAAGACTTTTGGTACTTTTGGTCTCGCAAAAGTACGTTCTGTTTGAATTATCCTGGATTCTTGCAAAACTCAGAATGACAGGAACAAAAATTCCCCTATTTTTAGGGGAATTTTATGCGTATTACTTATTTCTTTAGCCAGTTCTCGATAAATTTCAGGGGGATTTTTTCAATCATTTCTGCATACCCGACAATTCGATGTACAAAGTCGAGGATATGCTCTGCACGACCGAGCATCCGATAAACGCGCCAGAGCACGAGTGAAAGAATTGTTCCGATTGGGAGGAGAACAATCGCTATCACCATATACAAGATGTCGAGTGCATTAAACATAGAACGGTATTATTTTCCTTCGAGTGGATCGACTTTTTTGGTTTCTCATTGAGGAGTAACTAAGGATTCAATATCATTTGAGTCATCCTGAGCTGTATAACATCGATTTTCCCACCATTGCTTCATCTCAGCAAGATCATTGGTACGGAAATACTCTTGGCCATCATAGGAAACTCGCATTTCTACTGGTCCTTGCATGTTGATAATTTGTGCAAGTTCTGGAGTTTTTGAGAGAGCAATATAACGGATTTCCGCATTATCCATCCATGCCTTGGCAGACCAGACAGGCGCGCGGAGAGTGACTTCCTGAGAAAGGGTATTATTTTCATCATATCCTATAACGATAGCCCTTCTTGAGCTCTGATGAATATTATACGCCTCTTCTGTCTTGAGAAAGATTGGTGTTCCTTGTGCTTGTTTTTGGGTAAAATCAAGAGCCTTACCGCCATAGACTTTCGCTTGATCGAAAATTGGAGTAAGCTTATTTTTAATATTTGAGAAATCCATAGGATATTGAGTTAGGATATATCTCTATGACCATTTTCTCTAGAGAGACTCAAGAGAGTGTATGAGGTTTTGTCGTATGAAAGCATGTTTGCTTACCATATTTCGCTTCTCACGATCATAGTTGTCCATACAAGTATGCCACATATTTTGAAAAATATCAAAACTTAATTCATTTGGATTGATAACAAGATGGGGAATTTCGAGTTCCTGCGCAAGCTCAAGCGATTTTGGGCCATATGAAATCATGATACAAGGAATCTCATGAATGCAGGCTAATACCCCAGCATGAAACCGCATCCCGATGACTGCATGGAGGAATGGATACACATCCAAGGTTTGCTGAATAGTTTTGGTAATATTATATGTCTTTCCTGCCATAACCCTCCGAATAAAAAGAGCATCATTTTGTTCCTCATCCCCAGCCGTTGAATGAACGAGAAAAATCGGCACAAACCCCTCAGACACAAGATAATCATATATAACGGGAATGACGTTTTCATTGTCACCCAGAAATCCTCCACGAACGGAGATTCCTATTCTCTTTTCTTTTGTAGGGGGAGAGGGAATCCTTGGAGGACTATGGAGAAAGACAATATCTTGAACCTGCACAGATGGAACCTCAAGAGCATCCAACAGTCATTTACTCCGCTCATCACGAACCAAGATAAAATCTCCCGGCTCAAACAACTTTTTCATCTTCATTTTATTGGCCACTTTCTGAACCTCAAGACTAATTCACCAAAATAATAAGGTTGTCCCACTAATACGTGCAATCTTGATACGAAACCACCACTCATAGAGAAGTACCAGGAAATTAACTCCAGGCTCATTATCAAAAATAATACCTCCTCAACCAATCACCAGTACATCTGCCTTGGCAATAAGCCAGATATTTCGAAAGAAATAAAAAATATTTCCAAAAGGATTTCATAGAAGATTCGTAGGAAAATATGTAGCAAACTTTATATTATCTTCTTTAATAAGTGCACTCTTTTTGTCATGGGTAAATACGGTTATCTCAACATTCCCATAATGGTTCTTGATAAAACCAATCTCTTCTTTCAAAATTAGTTCATCTCCGATATTAAAGGAGCCGGTTGATGTCATGATGAGAATTTTTTTGGTTTTTGCCATAACAGTAAAATCCGATTCATGATACAAAAGTGCCTAGAAAAAGCAAATTTTGAGGCAAATATATATTTAACAATACTATGTGATATTGACAATACAGATATATTGCAAAATCTCGGAAAAAGTGGTTGAATAATGGAGTAACTCTTACTTTTTCTCTATGTCTCACTCATATATCAGGCAGACTGCAATAATTGTTCTTGTCACTCTCGGTACCCAAGTTGTGGCACCAATCGTGCAAAATACGTATGCCAATAATACCACCTATTATGTGGATGCTTCTCTCGGAAGCGATGCGAACGATGGTCTCACAGAAAGTGGGGCTTGGCAGACTATTAGTCGTGTCAATTCAGGAGGATTTCTTCCTGGAGATCAGATACTCTTCAAGTGTTGAGAAGGATGGAATGAACAACTCGTCATTCAAGATTCGGGTATTCCTGGAAGCCCTATTATATTTGATCAATATGGAGCCTCTTGTGATGGAACGAACAGGCCTGCAATAAACTATACTGGAGCTCCTCAGATGTTTGAATCTGGAAGTGTATCATACATCACTATTCAGAATTTTGATTTCTCTGCTGGAGATTCACCAACAGGAGTAATTGAATTCAGTGGAATTGGTACGGATATCCAAGTATCGAACTCAACTATCGGAAACCCAAATGGTACTTGTATCAAAAATACTCAATCCGACAATTTTATCGTCTCAGGAAATACTATCTCTAATTGTATGTATGGTATTGATATGGGTACCATGAGTGGAACCATTTCTGGAAACACCTTTTCAGCTATGTGAACCTGATCTTCTGTAAGCATGAGTGAAACAAGTTCTGGAAGTCGTACGATTGCAAATAATGATTTCTCTAACCTGAATGGAAGTGCTATTACCTTCGGAGAAAACACCAATATTATCCAGAATATAATCGACAGTTCTTGTGAAGTAGGAGAAAATTGTGCTGCCATCAAGAATGTTAGCCTTGCACTACCAAGAGATCTTAATAGTACTATCCAACAGAATTTTATTACCGATGTCGGGACTGGAACCTATGCTTCTGTATATCAACTCGATGCCATCCGTCTTGGTGGTGTTTCATCAGGAGTCACTATCAATGCAAATACTATCTCTAATGCTCAAAATGCGATCAATCTTGTTGATTCAAGTAACAACTCCATTGTATCCAATACCTTCTACAATCCTCGAAACTATGCTATCAAGGTACTCGAACTCACGGCAGGAAGTGCAACAGGAAATACTATCAATACAAACACCTTTCTCACCTACAATGCTGACTACTCAATGGTTCGCATAGAGAATACCGTGAATAATACTGATGTGCTCGCAAACCTCTCAGGGAACAAGTTTCTCAATGTGTACAAGCCAAAACTTCCTATTATAGAAATCCTCAAACAATGAGGGGATTCTTCTCAGGTAGACAAAAGTAATCTTACAACGGTCGATGGTACCGCAACCAATTTTACCTATTTCGGATACAAGACCTACACCAGCACTGGATCATATTCTGGAAGTAATCTTCTTACTAATGGAGCATTTGGAACCGATATCACTGGCTGGTCAACGGATGTTCTCACACTCTCACATGATGGAACAGGATTAACTATGCACGCAGCTCAGGGGGCAAATAATACAGGAACTATCTCAAGTAATACATTCACTATTGCCAATGGAGCGCTCTACGAAATCTCTGGAATCCTCAAAAATATTACCGATTCTGAAGGACATGATGTAAAAGTTCGTCTCACAAACTCCGTAGATACCCTCTATGCTGATAGAGAATTCAACGTTGTGGCAACCGATGGAAGTGGAACAACATTCAAGGCATATGTCACGGCCAATACTGACGCGGTTGATGCGGAGCTCCACTTTATCCTCAATAATCCTAATACTGACCTCGAACTCGATACTCTCGTAGTACGAAAAGTAGTAGGACTTGTGCGCAATAGCCGTAGTAATGAAGCTATCATTGCAACAAATTCAACAAGTTCAACATGAAGCGTTTCTTGTGCCTCTCTTGGAATTCCAGCCCCATTTTGTGGACAATACGTTGATGGAGTAAACGCTGCGGCAACATTCTCGCTCTCAGTCAATCCCTATTCTTCGAAGATTATTTTCTGGAACAATGCTACCAATATTCTCAATCGCCCAACAGGAACTCTCGTACCTTCTAACGGAAGTATCCCAAATGGAAGCAACGTTACACTCACTTGGACCGCAACCAACTCACTAGTGCAAGAAATCTCAGGGCTAACCAATACAGGTGGTTTTGCATACAATGTGGCAGCATCTGGATCAATGACTATAATACCTCCAAACGATGGGACAACCACCTACTCATTTTCAACCACCAATGATATCGGAACTATTATATATACGGCTGATGTTATCACAAGTAATACTCCTCCTGTCGTAGACCCAGCATTTGCTACTGGAGCCGAAGATTCTCTCTCTATCACTGGAATTGTTACTGCAAGCGATTCAAACTCTGGAGGAACTATTTCGTATACAAAATTCACTGATCCTGTCAATGGAGTCATTCTCAATTTTGAAGCAAGCGGAAGCTTTGACTATCGTCCAAATGCCGACTTCTGTGGAACTGATACCTTTGAGTTCCGTGCCTGGGATGCCTTTGGACTCGGAAATGATATCATCGGAAATCCTGGTATTGCCACGATTACGGTCACGTGTGACAATGATACGCCAGTGGCTATTGATGACAACCTCTCTGGAACAGGGGGAATGACTGGACTCCTTGATGTAATGTCCAATGACACGGATGTTGATAGTCCATATGTGCCTCAGACATTTTCTCTCGTTGGAGTTACTCAGCCAGCCAATGGGGTTGTTAGTATTAGTGGAACCATGATTGAATTTACTCCAAATGCTCCGTATTATGGACCCGATTCATTCACCTATACTATGCAGGACCAATCTGGCGCAGTATCCAATGTTGCTACCGTGAATCTCACCGTAGCACCAGGAATGAATCTCCCTCCTCAGGTATCTGGAAATAGCTATTCATTCAACGAAGACACTCCATATGTAGATGTACTTTCTGGATCAGATATCAATGGGGATGCTCTTTCCTTCACAGCGACGAGCCTTCCAACCAACGGTACTCTGAGTATCGTAGGATCTGGATTTACCTATACTCCAAATGCCAACTATCATGGTGCTGATTCCTTTGTATTTGAGGCCAATGATGGGACCTACAATTCATCTGGTGCAACAATCAATCTCACGATCAATTCGGTTGAAGATCTTCCGGTTGCAAATAATGATACGATCAATGTTCAGATGGATACCGCAACAACCATAGATGCACTGATCAACGATAGCGACGGTGATAACCTCTCTCCAACCCCTCCGAATCAATGACTCACGATTACTGGATTTACTCAGCCAACAAATGGAACAGTAAGCGCGGTTGGAACAGGATTCCTCTATACTCCAAATTCCCTGTATCTTGGATCCGATTCATTTGATTATAGCATCATTGATTCGAATGGAAATATCTCCAATACTGGAACGGTAAGTATTTCCGTTACTACCACCAACCAGCCTCCAGTGGCAGATTCTGGTTCATTTATAACTGCTGAGGATACACTTCTCGTAAATACCCTTTCTGGATCTGATCCTGATCTGACTCCAGTGACATTTGTTCTCGATACCACAGTTGCTACCGGAACCCTCAATCTCTCGAGTACTGGAGAGTTTACCTTTACACCAAGTCTGAACTTCAATGGAACCGTTTCATTTACCTTCCATGTGAGTGATGGAGTATTCTCTTCAAGCGGACAAACCGTGACCATCGATGTGACTCCAGTGAATGATATCCCCGTAGCAACTACTGATACCTTTACTGGAACAGAAGATACCATCGATACATTCTTCCCTCTTACCAATGATTCTGATCCAGATATCTGAGATAGCATTGTAATATCTAGTATTATTAATCAACCAACTCATGGAGTAGCGACGCTTTCAGGAGGAACAGAAATAATCTATACTCCAACTGCAAACTACTGTGGACCTGATGCTTTTGTATACCAAGTCATGGATCTATCATGATCCGTCTCTGGTGGAGGAACGTCAAATATCAATGTAACGTGTACAAATGACGCACCAACAGTGAGTGATTCTTCATACTCTATTCTTGGAAATATTCCAACCAATAGTGGAAATTCTCTCTCTGCAACCCTTACAGGAGTAGATATTGATGGCGATACCCTCACGTATACCGTACTCTCGGGAGCAAACAATGGGACTCTCAATGTGAGTGCTACTGGCGTGATGGATTACTTACCAAATCTCGGATTCTCAGGAACTGATAGTTTCACCTATTATGTTGATGATGGTGTTATTTCCACCTCTGGTGCTACCGTAACTATCACGGTCAATCCAAATGGACTCAATCTTACTCCAACAGCGGACCCTGACAGTCAGAGCACCAATGAAGATACTCCTCTGAGTGGAATAGTTACGGGAAATGATCCCGAAGGAGCTATCCTCACATTCAGTGCTAGTACGCTCCCAACTCACGGAACCCTCGTACTCCAGAGTAGTGGTAGCTATCTATATACTCCGGTTGCAAACTATTTCGGTCCTGATTCATTTAGCTTTACGGTCAATGATGGTGTATATACTTCTTCTGCAGCAACTATTAGCCTGACAATAAATCCTATCAATGATACCCCTGTCGCAAATATCGACTTTGTCAATGGAACAGAGGATACTACTAGTCAATTTGCTCCGATTTCTAATGATATTGATGTTGATGTTGGTGACATCCTCACTTTCAATGGATTCACTCAATGAGCAAATGGTACCATAACGCAATCAGGAACATTGCTCATATATACTCCAACTGCAAACTATTGTGGAAATGATAGTATGAGCTACTCCATCATTGATCAATCAGGAGCAGTATCAAATACTGGAACAGTAAATATTTCTCTCGCGTGTGTCAATGATATACCAGTAGGAGCCAATGATGCCACTGGAACAGGAACGGAAGATACTGCAATTACCATCCCTGTTCTGACCAATGATACAGATATTGAAGACGGAACACCAGTATCGATTGCCAATCTTACCCAACCATCAGCTGGAGGAAGTGTTGGTATCGTCGGATCCAATGTGGTATTCTCACCAACCACAAACTACTGTGGAAGCGCTCCGATTACTTTCACCTACCAAGCTCGCGATAGTGGTACTGCTCTCTCTAATGTAGTAACCGTAACTATCCCAGCAATTACTTGTGTCAATGACGCTCCTGTCACTCAAGCAGCTTCGTACACTATGACTGGAAATGTTGTAATCAATAGTGGTGCCCTTGATGGTAGTGGAAACTTTGTCGGATTCTCAGCAACCAATAATATCCTCAATGCTTCAATCATTGCGACTGATGTAGAATGAGATCCTCTTTCATTTACTCTTGCTACCCTCCCATCAAGCGGAACTGCGAGTCTCACGAATACAGGATATCTTACTTACATCCCTGCTTATGATTATGTGGGTAGTATGTCATTTACCGTAACAAGTAACGACGGGGCGGCAAACTCAACTCCAGCTATCATCTCAATCTGTGTTATCTCTCCGAATCCAAATATTGCACGACCATCATGTGCACCAGCTGTCCCTGTTCCTCCAGCGCCAGCGCCAGCTACTGGTCCAGGAGGTGGTGGTGGAGGTGGTGGAGGACTCTGAAGTATTGCCTTCAACTATAGGACCGCTACTGCACCCGGGACTGATACTGCCCTGACTACTCAGCTCCTCCTTCGTACCAATCAACTCTCTCAGAGTGGACAGACATTCAATGCGGCTCCACAAACACATAATCCGGCTCCACAAACACAAAAAACTCCAACGGTAACAAAGATTACTACAATGACGAGCGATGCTCTCCTTCAGGTTATTCAGACGGTGGTAGATACTGCAACAATGAATAATCTCTCAAGCACTGGTGGATCAAGAACCATCCGAAGCTCTGGAATAACTGTCCTCACGAGAATACTTTCTTCTGAAGTATCAACTGAAGAAAAGATACTCAATATTGAGAGTACCATCGCTTCTATTACTGATATCGAACAATCGAGTACAACGCTTCGTGAAAGTTTTACTCTCCAACACCTCATCCGTGTATTCTACGTAAAACGAGCAAATCTCATGAAGATGCTCAGCAATATGGTTTCATAACCATCTATAAAAGCGGCAACTATTGCCGCTTTTATATTTGTAAATCATTCCAAGACTTGTTCAAGAAAAACATCGAGAATTTATCAAAAAAGTAGGTGAAAAATTTGCAAAGAAAATCAAATTGTGAGATGATAGTTAGGTCGTCATATTACTAATCATCATCATTTATGGAAACCGCGAAATCTCAAGACAATTTCACTCTCACTGCCGGAACTATAGAAGAAATTATTACCGCACTTCGTGCACTCGGAGCATCTAGCACGGTTCTTGCTCAGGCAGGTACTTCTTTTCTCATAAAAATCCCAGGTGCGGTTGTATCAAGAATTGAAGGAGGATTCCAAGTAGGAAACTCTAGACTCTTCGAACAGACAAGCCTCGCATCTAGTGCAGTAACAGCTTTCCATCATCGTGCAATGGCGGCTACCAATGATCCTTATTCTCAACAAGCTGCATAATTAATACAAAATATGGCTGAAGGAGTTAATGAAAATTCACACATTCCCGAAGTAACAAGAGCAAGCTTTGAGGTAAAACAAGGCGATGGAGTAAGTAGTCTTGGCACAAAACTCTGAATACGAGAATCTTTCTTACAGGAATTCAATAATTCTGGAGATATACGAGATGGTGATAAATTTGCCCTAAAAATGAAGTCTGACGGAACTGGCACGCTTATTAGAAACCGTGGTAATGCCACAAAAGAAGTTTCTCTTTCACGGGAAGCAATATTTCAAGACATAGAACAATGACCAGCAGAATTTCCATATATCAACTTTCTTCGAGTTAATCCTGGAAATTACTATATACTCGTAAATACAGCTGGTGAGAGTCTTGGAAATGTTCAAGTTTCTTCTGCAAATCTCGACCAATTCAAAAAGGAGATAACGAAAATAAGTGGAGCACTCATCACGGAATGTGGTGCAAGGAAAGCACAAAATGATTTAGCCTGCTCTATCAAGATAGATGGCACTATAGGGCCGAATGTCTTTTCCTTAAACAGTAACAAGATTTATGATTTTATTCCATCAAATATAGATATATCCTCTTTAATGAGGTTAACGAAAAGTAATGATGGGAAAGAGCTCATAAAACATCTTGCAAGTTCACTTCCATTAAAATAACCCGCCTAAATACTGGCGGTTTTTTGTTCCCCGCTTGTGGAATTATTCCATTCCTTTCTATCTCATCCGCCAATCCTTGCTAATCTCACCAAACTCACTATACTGATGGCATGTTTCTCACGAAGTCACTCCTCCATACTACTGATGCCTACGTAAAAAAACTCAAGGAAGTAGGAATTGAAACAGTACGAGACTTGCTCCTCTGTTTTCCCCGAGATATCGAGGACAAGAGTGATATTTGTGATCGTTTCTCGATGATAAATATCAAAGAAAAACAGGTTATCAAATGCACCATTGAGCTCCTTACGAGCGAGACGACTCGCAATAAAAAACTCCTCATCAAAGCGGTTCTCACGGATCGTGATGGATCCCATGCAGAGGCAGTATGGTTCAATCGACGTTTCCTCTTGCAGCAGTATGCTCGATGAGATACTGTCCTCATCTACGGAATGCCAAAATATGAATACGGCAAGCTCTCTTTCCCCAGTTGTGAAATAGAACATCCGAAAGAGACGAGACGAGAAATTGTGCCAGTATATTCTGACATCAACTACATCCCTGGAACCTGGATACGAGGGAAAATTGTTCTCCTCAAGGAATATATCCGCGAGATTCCTGATGAAATCCCCGAGAGTATCAGGAAAAAGAAGAGCATGAGACACCGGCAAGAGAATATTCTTGCCATTCATTTTCCTCACTCACTCGATGATTTTGAACGAGCAAAATGAGAGTTAGGATATGAAGAACTCTTCCATTTCCAGAAACGCGGTCTCGAGAAAAAATACGAACTCCTCCGAAACTCCGAATGACGATCCCCGATGATATCGCTTGATACAAATCTCATCAAAGAACTCATCAACTCACTCCCCTATACACTCACCGACAAACAAAAGATTGTCCTCTTTCAGATTCTCAAAGATATGGAAAAACCTCATGCCATGGCTCGTATGCTCCAAGGGGATGTAGGAACGGGAAAAACTATTGTCACACTTCTTGCAGCCATTCATATGATTCTAGTATCTCGATGATGAAGAACAAAGAATGGGGAGACGGAGGGGGGCAAACTGTTTGAGAGCGAATGAAAGCAAGGAAGTAGACGAGCTTTAGCGAGCGAGTTTTTGTCCGCCTCAGCACCTTTTGCTACTTTTCAGTGACGAAAAGTAGAGGAAAATCATGGCTCTGAAAATAAAAATAACCTCCAAGTTGCCATCATGGCTCCGACAGAAATCCTCGCTCGACAACACTTTTCTGGAAGTGAGGCATGGCTTATGGAACTCTGAATCCAGTCTGATCTCCTTGTTGGATCTCTTACTCCACGGATGAAAGAAGAGGCACGAGAACGCCTCAGGAAATGAGAAACCGATATCATCTTTGGTACGCATGCACTCATCCAAGATGAAGTACGATTTGCGAAACTCGGGTTTGTGGTCGTCGATGAACAACATCGATTTGGTGTAGAGCAACGCAAAGCACTGGAGGAATATTGTAGTCGTGACGTTATCAAGTTAACAAGTTATCAAGTTAATACTGATAAACCCCCTACCGATTCTTGAAAACCTGAAAACTCTCTTGTCCCTCATAGGCTCAATATGTCCGCCACTCCTATTCCCCGTTCTCTCGCGCTCACACTCTATGGAGATCAGGATATCTCCGTGCTCGATGAATATCCAGCAGGACGCAAGCCTATTCATACCAAAGTAGTTCGAGAAGATAGGCGAAATGAGGTGTATCGATGGATTGACGAGCAAGTAACTGAGTGACGACAAGTATACTGGATATCCCCCCTCGTAGAGGAATCTGAGAC
Organism: Candidatus Altimarinota bacterium; assembly: GCA_041909865.1. GTDB lineage: Bacteria > Patescibacteriota > Gracilibacteria > BD1-5 > UBA2023 > JABFSX01. The sequence continues at coordinate 15,110 of JAYRRZ010000025.1, forward strand.
CCTCGATATCGCCAGTGCTACCAATATGCAGGAGATTCTCACGGCAATATTCCCGAACTTCTCTGTCTGACTCATCCATGGAAAGATGACAGGCAAAGAGAAAGATAGGATCATGCAGGATTTTTATGAAAATAAAATCCAGATTCTCTCATCCACGTCTGTTGTGGAAGTGTGAGTGAACAATCCTAATGCGAGTATTATCTGTATCGAAGCAGCCGAGCGATTTGGACTCTCGAGTCTCCATCAGTTCCGTGGTCGAGTCGGCCGTGGAGAACATCAATCCTACTGTTATCTTTTTACGACCAAGGAGTACAAGACCGATAGATTAAAAGCGATGGAGCAGACGAATGATGGATTCGAGCTTGCACAGATTGATCTCGATCTCCGTGGACCCGGTGAGGTCTATGGGGTTCGCCAATCAGGAGTTCCTGACATGCACTTCGCGAGCCTCCGAGATACTGACCTCATCGCAGAGATACGGGAAGATATAGAAGAGTGGATGAAATGAAAATAGTATCCTGAGTTAAGAAACTTTCCTCGACTGAACATACAATGGATTTTTCATTGTATCAGCATAGAGTGTTTTTAATCTCTTGGCAACGCTAGTAAGTTTTTCAATTTTATCCTCGATAAATTCCTCATCTGATGATTGTTTGATCTCTTGAAATATTCCCCCAGAATATTCATCTGCTTCACTCAAAATATCCTGATATTTTCTAAGTTGCTTGAATTTTTCCTGCACCCCAAGTATATGCTCTGCTGCATGTGTTTGATGAAACATTTCAAAAAGAATCTTGTTGAGGCCCTTCTTTTCTGTAATATTATCACGAATGAGAGCCCGAACTGTATCTAGAATTCTTGTTTTTATTCGGATTTTAGCATATTCAGACTCAAAAAGAGAATGCATCAATTTCTCAATAGACTGAGCAATGACTTGTGCAACAGGAATACTAGTAAATGATGTCTCTGATTTTATTCAAGCTATCTCATTTTCTAGGAGGGAAATTTCTGTATCCAGAAATATTATATATTTGTTGAGTGCTGTTTTTCCTCGTTTTCTCTGCTTTGGATCATTAGACTTGGCACGAATAATAGTGCTATTATATGACTTTCTCAACTCATGGGAAAGTTTTGTAAAAGTATGATTTTGCAAAACTCATTCCATTATCACCTCATCACATGTTCCCGATTGAGACAAAGAAAGAAAAGAATTTCTTATATGGTAAAGTGTCTTACAATGTGCCTCAAGTTTCTCTAACGATTTTCGCTTCTTTGTAAGAGATTTTAATGATTGTGAAATTTGTATAACTTCTTGTCTTGAAATTAATCTCAATGACTCATACGCAAGGACTAACTCATTGTATGCCTCTAGGTCTGATCATACACGCATATCACTCTCTTCCAATCGAGAGAGAAATCGTTCTATGATAAATTGTTGAACTTTTTCAAGATGAATCTTTATAGTATATTGCCGTAATTCGCCAATAATCCGCGTAAACTGTGTTTGAAGCTGAAAGATTGCATGTGTATGTGGGTTCTCATTTTCATATACAACACTTGCAGAAATGTATTTTCCCGAGTCAGAGAGACTATCTGGGAGCCTTCCGTGAAGTCGGAAATATTTGATATACTGATCATCAGATTCTTGGAAACGCTGTAATATTCATGTATCATGCCGAAAGCTTCGTTCTGTCTTTTCCATATTTCCAAGCTTGATACGATGGCTCTCATCTACTAGAAATCGGGTCAAGAGTTCACGAAATACATATTTCCATGTTGAACTCTTCCCTTGGATATATTTTCGTATTCCTGCATTTTGTTCCATCAGAAACAACGGCAAACAATAACGGAGATAATATTCTTTTGCACCCTCATCAGAGCTAAAATACATACCATCAAGTTCATCCATGGAAGCAATATATGATATCCCATCATCCATCAAATCCTCTTGCTCAGATTGGGCAGAAGAATAAGTCTTATTATTTTGAAGTATATCGCCCGAGGGAATTTCAGGTGCTAATTGCTGGATTCATGCCGCATGAGTATCTGGAAGGATTCTTGGAAGATTATTTTTTCCTCAAAAGTTTACTGCACCTTTTTTGGATTTTTGAGAACTAGTAACAGGGGCCACATATTTAATTCTCGCATATGATTGATTGGAGGCATGTGCATCTTTGATAATTCCATGATCAACAACCGTGATAAATGTTAGCAAATTGATTCCTGGCTTTTCTTCACTTCATCCGATAATAAAAGGATAGCCAACATACATTCATCTCTCTCGGGGAGTTAAAGTAGATACGTTTCATCAACGAAATTTTATTTTGTCCCTTACTCCTCATTTATGGTGGATATTTTGGAATCCATGATATTCCTCCAGATACGTATAGGTATCATGAAGTAATCCTGTTGCAATGCAAGTTCTTTTAATACGAGAATCCGAATTATGTTGAAGAGGAATACCGAGAACATCCAATCTTTTAAGAAGAGTATCCAGGGCCTCATCAATATCTTTTACCTTCTTGTTTTTAATTCAAAGTATCTCAAGATCGACAATTTCATAAAATTTACATTCTCCATTCCTATCAAGAAAATCTTGTATTTGATCCACATCAACTCACAACTCAATAAAACGCTTTACATTCTTTGATGAAAGAGTTCGTGATGTCACAAGCTTAAATAATTCTACATACCCAAACAAATCAGACTCATTTGAATGTGCTATCTTTAACTCTTTCCATTGATCCTCTTTTGAGAGAAATCCCTTCTTTTCAAGAATTGTCACAATAATAGCTAAATCAGCAGAACACCCTTTCTCTATTCACTCGTATAACATACGAGCATGATAGACATCTACAGGAAATTTTAGGAGAGAGTACCCAAGTGCCGTAATCTCATTATTTTTCGTAATTGCCCCAATCCCATGAAGTCGAGAAATAGAAATCTGTAAAAGCCTGGGATTAAAAGAATGAAAAAATAATTGTCCAGAGTGCTGTGAGGAATTACCTTGGAGAATATCAATAATGCTCACGCCTTCAGAAAGAAGAATAAGGATATACCTATCTAAAGTTTCTCGCTCAATTGGAGCCTCCGGATAAGCATCAAGATCGACAGAGGGAAACGTATTGTATCGGAAATATTCTCCAGGATGAGTACGTCCAGCTCTTCCAGAACGCTGCTGACAATTCGCATTTGAGGTATTTTCGAGATAGAGTCATGGTATTCCTAGATGATTATATCGAGCTACTTTATGAGTACCAAGATCGACCACGAGGTCAATATAGTCAATGGTGATGCTCTCTTCAGCAACGTTTGTTGCAACAATAATACGCGGACGCATATCATCATCCTGTTTCTTTAAGAGAAATTCTTGTGCATCTTTTGGAAGTTCCGCATGAAGAGGAAATATTTGTGCATCTTTTCAAAGAATATCCCGCAATACTTCAATATTTGATTCAATTTCTTTTTTTCCTGGGACAAATAAGAGGATGTTTTTCCCTCATCGATGTTCTGATGCAACTTTCTCGAAATAGGAACCTTTGGAATCCATCTCTATTTGAACAGGAAATGTCCGTCAAGGTATCTCAATAAGAGGAATATCACTATCAACCTCCTTATAGTACTCTCGAAATATATTTGGATCAAGTGTTGCCGACATAATGATAAGCTTAACTCTTTCTTTACTTATCCTTCGAAGCATGGCAATAATTTCTGTTGGGATAGCAAAATTATGCACTTCATCCAAGATTAAATAATCTGGAATATTTCCTGAAACCGCCTGACGCATCAGTTCCAATCCATCAGTATTGAATGATAAAGGGGAAATACGATCAGAACTTTTTCCTCTTCATGTTCTATATCAGATACGCCTTCCCAATGAAAATTCTGGGTGACCATATTCTGCCAAACATTCCAAAGCTACCCGATTTGCATTAGCAATAGCAGAAATTACACGAGGCTGAGTAACAACAATCTGCTTTCTTGGATTTTCTATATGCAAATATTTTGGTAATTGTGTGGTTTTTCCGCTTCCTGTTTCTCCTTGTACGATAACAATTGGATTTTCTTCCACAGCCAAAAGAAAATCTGATTTTTTCTGTACTGCTGGTAAGGCAGAAATTACCCCGATTATATCAAGTCGTTTTTCACGTGAGAGAATATTTCAATACGCATCTCGAATATCAGAGCCTCCTGTAGAACATCAATCGTTTGCCCCAGTATTTGATTGCATAGTTTGTAATTTATGATATATCTCATATACTTAAATATTGATTTAAGTCAAATATATATTTTGCTATATACTTATTTTTCAAGGATTGCGGAAGTTTATCAAATAATTTTCTATAAATTAATGGAATTTTTTCGTTTTTCTTAAAAAATATCATATACTCTCCATATCTCAATTATCACTCATGTCTCCCCAACTAATAATTCCGTATCTCAAGAAACTCAGAACCTCCAGTCTTGAACGCAGGATTCCCAATATCTCCGAAAAAAATGCGGAGTTTTTGAAGCGTCTAATACAAGAAAAAAATCCAAAACATATCCTCGAAATCGGTACTGCGAATGGATACTCCACCCTCTGCTTTGCAGAAGCACTCTTCAATCAGAAGTCAGAAAATTCTCAAAAACAAGAAGTTCAAGGCGGATCAGATTTTTTGCAGTGAGTGTATGAATGAATACATGAACAAGAAAAATATGATTCCAACGATGAAATTCATAGTTTTTCAGGATTTTCCATCACCACCATCGAGTACGCATGGAATGCTCATATAGAAGCCATAGAGCACTTCCGGAACTGCAAGATGAAAAACATTCACAGCATCTGGGGAGATGCAAAAGCGGTTATCCCAACGCTGGCTGATGGGTATTTTGATTTTATCTTCATCGATGCGATGAAAAAAGAATATCTCGACTACCTCCTTGCTTCCCTTCCAAAATGCACTCCTGATGCACTGATTGTGATCGATGATGTCGAGAAATTCGCGAATAAGATGGAGAATCTCTATACCTGGCTCGGGGAGAATCATATTCCCTACCAGATAGCAAAAACCGATGAAGATGATAGTATTATGATACTCGAGAGAACGTCCTTTTCCTAGTTTATTATGAGAATAATTCTCATAAATATCCTTGCAAAATTTGAGAAATTCACTATACTTCCGCCTGTAAAAAAATTCCTTCATTTTGGAATATATACTTTACTATTTATACTTTACAATTATTTTCTATGTCTACCCAAGCTACTACTGATGCTTCTTTTAGTTCTGACATTGCCAATGGTCTTTCTCTCGTTGATTTCTGGGCTGAGTGGTGTGGTCCTTGCCAGATGATGCTCCCTCGTCTTGAGGAACTCGCAAACAAAGTATCTGGAAAGGCAAAAGTCCTCAAACTCGATGTTGATGCCAATCCAACGACTCCAGGACAATTCCGCATCATGTCTATCCCTACTATCATCCTCTTCAAGGATGGTCAACCAATAGAAAAATGGGTTGGTGTTCAGGATGTGTCAACTCTCGAAGCTGCCATTGCAAAACATGCGTAATTTTCGTACATAGACATAGACATAGCCCATAGAAAGGATTCCTTCTTTTCCGCTCTATGCACTATGCCTATGTCTTTTTCTTTTTTATACTATGTCACAATTCGAATACTATTCTATACTTGAGGTTGAGCGAACAGCGAGCGCTGATGAGATAAAGAAAGCCTACCGAAAAAAGGCTATGGAACTCCATCCCGATCGCCATGGCGGAGACAAAGAAAAAGAAACCGCCTTCAAAAAACTCAATGAAGCATACTCTGTCCTCTCCGATACAGACAAAAAATCACACTATGACCGATTTGGCACTATGGATAATCATGGGGCTGGAGGATTTGGGGGATTTGGAAGAGGATTCGATGTGGATTTTGGGGATATTTTCTCGAGCTTTTTTGGTGGTGGGTTCTGATGATCGCGAAGAAGACAGGATATCGGAGAAGATATCGAGATCCGACAAAAAATATCCCTCGAAGATGCTATTCATGGGAGCAATCGTACGATAGAGTTCAAGCGTTCAGCTCCTTGTAGTGCGTGTCATGGAAAGTGAGGTACTACCGAGAAATGTAGCACCTGTCATGGGACAGGCCAGATTCGAGAACGAGTACAGACGGTATTTGGAGTCATGGAGCAATCTCGGCCATGTCATGCTTGTCATGGAACGGGAGAGAAGATTATCGAGAAATGTAGCACCTGTCATGGGAAGAAGCAAGTTGAAGAAACTATCACAAAAACCATTGATATTCCCGCAGGAATCGAACATGGTATGAGTATCAAGATGCGCGGAGAATGACACGGTGGCAAGGACGGAAACGGTGATCTCTATATCACTTTTGATGTGCCAAATGAGGAGGGAGGACTTTCACGAGACGGTATCCACCTCCACTATACTGCAAAAATCACTCCAGCAGAAGCAGTCCTCGGAAATGCCGAGATGATAGAGATTCCTATCATTGGAAAAAAACCTCTCGATATCAAGCCAGGAACGCAACCTGGAACTATTCTCACTTTCCGAGAAGAGGGGCTCCCTCGTCTGGATAGAAAATGACACAAAGGCGATCTCTATATCCATATTGAAATCGAGATTCCTACCAAACTCACAAAAGAGCAAAGAGCTCTCTACGAATCACTTCTCTCTCTCGAAGGAAACAAGAAAGTAAAAAAAGGATTGATTGAGGGATTGTTTGAATAGAGACTCTTTCCATTTGTTTTGCTTCTTTATTTTTGTGAGTTTTGATATTTCTGTCGACGAAGTTTTTATAGAAATTCGGAACTGTTTGACGACCATCGGGAGGAGTTTTCGAATTTCCAAAAACAAGTCGAGAACAGAATGCAAAACGAGCAAACAGGAAAGAAGAAGCTTTTGGTACTTTTCAATTATGAAAAGTACAGGAAAGTAACATTGAGGAAATTCTGGATTCTTCGCGAAGCTCAGAATGACAGGTACAAAATGGATTACTTGTAGTGACTGGATTGCTTCGCAAGCTCGCGAGTGATAGAAAACATAGAAATATTTTACTCCTCCCCTCTTTTTCATATACTTCACTGGAAATTCCTGTATCAAACTTTATTCTTAGTTTTAGCCAAAATGTCTACTGCCTACGCTGATCTCGTCAATGTCTCATCATTTGGAAAAAAACGTGAAAATACCTTCAATCCAGAACGAGGCGATATTGCTTTTTACTGTCGTGACTGTCGAAAACCAGTAGAGGCTATCCGTCTTGAGCCACAGAAGGTTGGCAAGAAAATGCGAGAATACCTCTTCGAGTGTCCTTATTGTCATAGCAAAAATATTGCCATAGGCACAGTAGAGGGACTCAAGGAGCACTACGATAGGAGATAAAAATATATCAAGAATCCCTCTCTGGAGGGATTTTATATACCAAAAATATACAGATGTATACAAAATATACACTTGTCCATACAGAATAATTTGCATTCAAGAAAAATATTTCTATATTCTACTGTATACTTTGTATACAAATATGAGACAAAATCTTACACTAAAAGAACAACTCGTCGTACAGAAAGTGAAGGAATTTCTCTCTCGATGAGAGAAAGTTACCATCCGTGCCCTTCAGACAACGCTCTGATACGCTTCACCACGTTCCATCTCCGTTCTCCTAGAGCAAATCATGGAGAAATGATGGCTCTACCGCGATTCCCTCGACCAGATACAAGTTTCCCCTACCCCAGAGAACGAGAGCTGTGCCGTCCGTCAGATTCCACTCGTTGGAGTCGTTGCCTGCGGGATACCGATATTTGCAGAGGAAAACATCGAGACAACCATTCCTGTTTCCACCAGAATAGCGAACAGTCCCACAAGGAAATACTATTTCCTCCGAGCACAAGGCGACTCAATGAATCAAAAGGGTATCAACGATGGAGACCTTGTACTCATAGAACAAACCAATATTCCTGAAAGTGGCAAAATTGTGGTTGCCCTCATCAATGATGAAGCCACCCTCAAAGAATTCCGACAAAAAGATGGTATCGTCTATCTCCTCCCTCATTCTGACAACCCCCGACACAAGCCCATCATCCTCGATGAATCCGATGGAAGCATATCCATCCAGGGCATCTTTATCCGCTCCTTTCCTGGAGACCTCTTCAACTAAATCACTACACTATGCAAAACTTTCTCCTCAACATCAATCGATTTCTCGGTGCCGTATTCCTACTGACATTTTTCTCCCTATTTATATAGATACTCCGTCATCACGAAGAATGAAGTAATCCAGCTCAATAAGCAAGGAATTCATTTTTATATTTCTGGATTGCTTTGTTCCTCGCAATGACCAAAGAGGCTCCTTTCTAATATCTGATAACTGTTTCCTGATAATTAATCTCTAGTCCCTAATCTCTAACCCCTATTCTTATGACTGATAATCGCAAAGAAGCTCTTGCCTCTGCCCTCTCAATGATCGAGAAACAATTCTGAGCTGGTTCCGTGATGAAACTCGGAGAAAAGACTCACATGAAGGTTGAAACTAGCGGTTCTGGTTCTATCGCGCTCGATGATGCTCTCGGTGGTGGATACGCCAAGGGTCGTATCGTTGAGATCTATGGTCCAGAATCCTCAGGAAAAACCACTCTCACCCTCCATGCTATTGCCGAAGTACAGAAGGCGGGCGGAACAGCAGCATTCGTCGATGCTGAGCATGCCCTTGACCCAGAATACGCTCGCAAGATTGGAGTAAATATTGATGAACTCATCATCTCTCAGCCAGATTACGGAGAACAAGCGCTTGAAATCGTGGATGCTCTCGTCCGCTCTGGTGCGGTTGACCTCATTGTAGTAGATTCAGTAGCGGCCCTCACACCCAAGGCAGAAATCGAAGGAAATATGGGAGACAGCTTCATGGGGCTCCAAGCCCGACTCATGTCCCAAGCCCTCAGAAAGGTAACTGGTGTTATCAATAAATCAAATTGTACCGTTATCTTCATCAACCAGATTCGTATGAAGATCTGAGTCATGTTCGGAAATCCTGAAACAACAACAGGAGGGAATGCTCTCAAATTCTACGCTTCACAGCGTCTCGAAATCCGCCGCAAAGAAAAACTCGAAAGTGGAACGGGAGATGATAAGGAGGCAACGGGAAATCGTGTGAAGGTAAAGGTGGTGAAGAATAAGATTGCTCCGCCATTCCGTGAAGTAGAGATTGATGTTCTCTTCAATGAAGGGATCTCTCTCGCTGGAGAAATCCTCGATATTGGCGTGGAACGTGGCATCATCAAGAAGAGTGGGGCATTCTACTCCTATGGTGAGACACGCCTCGGACAAGGTCGAGAAAATGCCCGAGAATTCCTCAAGACGAATCAGGAGCTCATGAGTGAGATTGAGAAAGAAGTACGCAAAGGAAAGTAATCGTTGATTCTTATGACTTCCCCATCTATTGCTCTCTTTGAGCAGAAAGAAATCCGGAAAATCTCACACCACGACGAGTGGTGGTTTTCCGTGATTGATATAGTATCTGTGCTTGCTGGAAGTGAAGCAAGAGAGACCTATGAACCTACTGGAGAACCCTCAAAAGCAGGCTCAAAAAGGAGTGAAGCGAGGTCGTGACAAACTGTCACGGACTGAAACTTGAAACTCCTAGCATCAGATGGGAAAAATTATGCCACTGACTGTGCAAATACCGAAACCATACTCCGCATCATCCAGTCTATTCCTTCACCAAAAATCGGAAAAATCCCTCCAAATGAGGGATTTTTTGTGACTATTTTTTGGGTCACTTCATTTCCTTGATGATTTTCTTTTCCTGACTTTTCAGTTTTCTCTTTACTCTTTGGATATCTTCAGCAGGAGGAAGTTGCTCAGGAATGATTCCTTCATCAAGGAGGAGCTTGCGGACATTCTGATTATTTTTTGTATGATCAAAGGAAATGCTTGATTCTGAATTTAATCCTTTCTCAGTGATATTGTGGTTCGTAAGTGCCGTGGCGAAGTCCTTCGCCTTCAGGGTGACAGTCGGAAGGTGATCGGCAAGTGGTTTTTTCGCGGTTCACATACCGAGTCGATGTTTCATATCCTCAGTCGTAAATCCTCCGAAAAATGCCCGATCTCCACTACTTCGTATCCGTGCAAATCCAGCACCATCAATCCCGCGTTCATAGAGAAGTCCGGAGAAAACCTTTTCGGTATCCGTGAGACTCTCTCGTGCTTGGACTCGCTCTATTTCTTCGAGTCGCTCTTCGATGAGTTCGAGTTTGCGGGTGGAGAAGGCGAAATAACTCATCGCAAAGGCAATCTCCTGTTTTCGAGGATCACCATTCTGGGCAATGAGATAACAAGCATACCGGGTAAGGTAATAATCTTGAACTTCACGTTCTGCTCCAGATCATACACTGACCATTTTCGCGGCGCCGCGAAAATGGTCTATAGCATTCTGCTTGCTATTTCTGCATGCCGTGATAGCACGTTCGATGAGTCGCTCGAATGACTCCCATCGATCGTATCCGAGCAAGTGTTGGAGCTCACGAGCATACCAGAACTCGACTCATTCGTATTCATGGCGGTACGACTCGAATGTGGAAGTGAGAGAAGTAAGGGTGGAGTGTTGCATGACTTGGAAGTTATTTCGATACTATCTTCGCGATAGGTTTATAAGGGGTTTCTTGGTGTTTGTCATAAAAGATTATAAATTATGATTTTCAATAAAACTCTTCCAGCTAGTAAAGACTTCAGTACAAAACTTTAATACATCTTGCTTTTGTCAGTCAATTTCTATAGTTAATATTGTACCAACTTTTCAATCTGGACTAAGAATATATAATCATGTATTAATTTCTCAAATAGAATATTTTGTTCTTGGATTACGATTTTCTCAGTGCTTCTTAAGATTGTGTATATCTAATGATAAGCCCACGATTGAATTTGAATTATAGAACTTTTCTATTAATCAATCATGTCCTTGGAATCATTTAACGTTATTTTTTATATTCTCTTTTAGCTCATAGGAAACTCGAAGAAAATTCAGAAAATAATCTTTTGGGCTCTGAAAACTATCTTCTCAATTTCAAGTGATTATAATTCAATTATACAAACTACTTATTCTCTTAAGGCATCTTTCTAATTCTTCAAATCTTCTTTTGTAAATACTATCCATACTACTTTCCGTTAGATTCTAAAACTTCATCAATTTCCCCCATCACCCTCGCTGTCTCTGTGAGTGCAACGATCATCGACTGATAGTGTGAGATATCTTCCCATGTGAGAACCATTCACTTCCTATCCTTGAGCCACTTCTGAGCTGGCTGATAACCGCCGATATAGAAGTTCCATGCCACTTCTGGCACATCGCCGAAGTATTGTTCAGCATTTATCCATACATTCCCAACTTCAGAAACATGGATTGCTTCGTCCCTCGCAATGACGGGAACTGTCTCATATCGAATCTTCTCTACTTCCCCACTACCTGCAATAGGGAATGTTGTGATATATTCCTCGACTTTCGGTGACTCTAGCAAATGTAGTGCGCGGAGCTCTCCACCAAGTCTCACAAGCGCATCAAGACTCTCACGAGAAGCTGGGTATGGCACTCGTGGAAAATCTATCTTCAGGAATTCCCGATACTTCTCACGATAGGATGGTGAGTGAAGTACAGCATAGATATAGTCGAGTATTTCTTCTGGTGTCGTCTCTCGACCGATGTTTTCATTGATTTTTGTCCAAATCACTGCATCCAGATTCGGAGTTTTTGTTGTTCCATCGAGATTTTCTGAGTCAGAGTAGAGATAGAGAGGAAAAATATTTCAGGCTCAATTAGTTCAGCCAGTTCATGTTAAATTTGCTTCACAAACTAATTTACTACAGAATATATGTCGAAACTCACCAGCATTTTGTCTCGGTATAATAAGACTAATATTTTCTTTTTTGAAAATATTTTTAGTAATTTCTGACCTCGTTCTATCTATAATGGCAGCATTGAAGTAACAATATCTTTCATCAAAAGGCCTAAATGAACATTTTACGATAAAATCTCCTCATATTTCTTGAATATTTATTACTTTCTTATGTGCTTCGATAATTGACCAATCTCAAGTTGATTTAATTCAGAATTTATCAGATAGATATCTTTCATTTGGTTCAGAATCAATAAAATCATTAATTCTGCGTTCTAATTCATTAAAATCTTCAGCAATAGCAAAATTATCTCTATGTGTCTGAAATCAAAGAACATTTATCTTAAAGAGGTCTTTTATTCAGAAGAAGTTACCATACTCTAATTCTGATTGAATATTTTTTTCTTTAAACTCAAAAAATGGTCTGCTAGCATTCAAGCTATTGCTTATCCCTGTAAAGATATCATTATTTTCTAGCCAATCATACTTTGCTTGTCTTTTCCCATATTGGTCTATATGAAACACTTCTGCGAGTTCTCCTGGTTTTTTCTTTCCAGTCTTTACTCAGATAAATATCGCCGTTCCCTGTTGAATATCAAAAACATTCTCATCTTTCCCTCCATCTGGCGTAGTCTCTTTTTTCTTGGAGTTCCCATGGAGGTCAACAAGATAGATATAATCAAATGTCTGAAGGAGATGCCAACGCATGCCTCGAAATGTTGGATTATCGAGATAGCTATGATTCGTTATAAAACCTAATACACCATCATTGTTCTTTTCTATGAGTGACTCGGCAAAACGGAAAAATTTTACATAGTCATCATTGAGCCATTTTGAATTCTTCTCTTGGAGTTTTCCACCACCTGGCTCTTGTTTATAGGCATCGAGCTCTTTCTCAAAGACTCACTTATTTGTCGATTCTCCACTATATGGTGGATTTCCTACTATAACCATAATTGGCTTATCCCGTTTTACCTCATCCGCTTGCCTTGCCTCATCCGTGATGGACTCAAGGAGTCAGAAGAGGGTTCATTGATCCTCTTTCTTTGTCTTTGCTTGTTCGAGAGAGTTGGTGAGATAGATCTGAAGACGCTTATCGAGCTCTGTGACTCCCGTCTCTGCGAGAGTGAGTCCGAGCTTCAGATGAGCAATGGTATAGCTCGCCATCATGAGCTCGAATCCATGGAGTCGTGGGAGCAAGTCCTGATTCACGTAGCTCGGCCACATTCCTGCTTGCCCCTGCATTTTCGCATAGATATATCTCACAATCTCATCGAGAAAAGTTCCCGTTCCCGTGGCGGGATCGAGAATCTGGACTCGATGCGTCTCGATAGTTTCTGTTTTTCGTTCTCACTTTTTATCATATTTCTGTATCTCACGTTCAACTTGAATTTTGCTTGTATCAGCGAGTCACTTTGCGAGTCAGAAGTGAGTCCGGAGAACGTCATCAACCGCACGGATGATGAACTTCACCACAGGAGCTGGCGTATAAAATACACCTCTCGCCATACGGAGATCGCTATCATACTCCCCGAGAAAGTCTTCATAAAAGTGAATTACTGGATCATGTGTCTCCTTCTGATATACTCCATGCATGAGGCTCGCTACATTTGCATGAGCAAAAACCTCACAGAGCTCATCCACAATATATTCGAGACGTTTCTCATATCCAGCACCAGCAATATGGTCAAAAAAAGTTCTCAGAAGTGGATTCGACCTTGGGACGAGGTCGCGTGCCTCGCCACGACTAAATGTCTCAGGAGTTGTATCATGGTACCGTGCCACAAAGAGTCCATAGACGAGCGTCTGAGCATAGAGATCTGCAAAGTCGTAGGTTGTGAGGTCATGGAGAATCTCAGTCTTAAAAGTACGATAGAGCCTCCAGATATCCTCATATCGAGACTCATCCTGCATCATCTCACGGAGATTATCTCGGATACGCCGTGCCTTCCCACCCATGATTTCCGCGAGGTGAGTCGCTCTGCGGATAGTATCGGCAGGACTCGCGAGAAAGTCCGCAAGTCTATCTCGGAAAATCCCAAAACTTTCTTCATGAAACTGAAGATTGGTTCCAGTTTTGGTAGCGAGAAAAATTGGCTCTCCATAACGGATACCATTTTTATAGAATCGGAATTCAATACCGTTGGTAAGAATGAGCTTCGCGTATCAGAAATACCTCGAAAGTTGTTCAGATTTTTCTATTTTTTCCAGTCCAATGTGCATATCCTTCGCCTCACCATAGGCAACGGGAATGATATTGTCCAGGAAGATAAAATCGGGCTTCCCGTGCTCACTTCCCTTTGGCTCATTGATAACTTGCAATCACGAGAGCTCAACAAAAAGGTCACGAAGCTCTGGTCGATACGTATGTTCAGTCGCATGCCCCGAAGCAAGAGAAGAGTGAATACGATCGAGATAGGATTGTATAGGCATAGAGAATTTTTCTCTATTCTATGAAAATACCAAGTTTCTCCAAATGTTGCACTAAAAAAGCCCTACTTTTGTAGGACTTTTTGAATTTTGAATGGTGGGTGATATAGGATTCGAACCTATGACCCCCTGCTTGTAAGGCAGATGCTCTAACCAACTGAGCTAATCACCCGGGGTATGATGGTGGATCATACTAGACTCGAACTAGTGACCTCTTGCATGTCGAGCAAGCGCTCTAACCAACTGAGCTAATGATCCGAACTAGGAGGCGGAGTTTTGGATTATTGGAATCTTGGAAATTATCCAAAAATCTAACAATCAAACATTCCAACGATCCCAAATGGTACCCGCGACAGGGATCGAACCTGTGACCTTCAGCTTAGAAGGCTGCTGCTCTTCCACTGAGCTACGCGGGCATATAGTGAAGCCCGAGCAGAATATCGAGAAAGAGAGAGAAGTCAATCTAATTTTTCGAGAGAAGTAGAGAATGGTTCATTAAGAAAAAATTCTCGATGTTCTTCGAGAATTTCTAGATAATTTACCTTCTAATACACTCATGAAATCTCTTTTTGAATGTTCTTTTTCCCAAAATCTTGGCATATATCTACTCTCCCACGTGAAGCCACGCAGTACCATTGACGCATCAAGACTTAACTTCTGTGTTCGGAATGGGAACAGGTGTACCCCTTGCGCAATATACACCAAGATCCTGAGAAAAAGAATTATCTATTTTTTAAAAATTCAACGCTGCACTGTTTCCAGTTTCAAGATTTTATTCATACCAACAAACTAAACGTTCGAGTAAGAACAAAAAGCATGTATAAATACCGTTCGTGCTATTAGTAATGCTCGGCTACACACATCTCTGTGCTTCTACCTACATCCTATCAACCTCGTAGTCTCCGAGGGCACTTATGCTGACTAAATCAGCTGAGAAATCTTATCTTTGAGTTGGCTTCCCACTTAGATGCTTTCAGTGGTTATCCATTCCGAACTTAGCTACTCGGCGGTGCCATTGGGTGACAGCCGATCCACCAGGGGTTCGTCCATTCCGGTCCTCTCGTACTAGGAACAGATCTCATCAAATTTCTAGGCGCTCACAGCAGATAGTGGCCAAACTGTCTCACGACGTTTTGAACCCAGCTCGCGTACCTCTTTAAATGGCGAACAGCCATACCCTTGGGAGCTTCTCCACCCCCAGGATGAGACGAGCCGACATCGAGGTGCCAAACTGCGTCGTCGATATGAACTCTTGGACGCAATCAGCCTGTTATCCCTAGAGTAACTTTTATCCGTTGAGCGACACCACTCCCACGTGTTGGTGCCGGATCACTTTCACCGACTTTCGTCTCTGATCGACTTGTAGGTCTCTCAGTCAAGCAGGCTTGTGCGAATACACTACCAGTCCGATTTCCATCCGGACCTAGCCTACCTTTGTGCGCCTCCGTTACATTTTAGGAGGCAACCGCCCCAGTTAAACTCCCCATCAAGCACGGTCCCCGCCATGGGCGGGTTAGAGGCATACGTATACAAGGGTGGTATCTCAACGTTGGCTCCGGTAGAACTAGCGTCCCACCATCATCGCCTCCCACCTATCCTGCACAAATATACGTACGACTCAGTGCCAAACTAGAGTAAAGCTTCATAGGGTCTGTCCGTCTTGCTGCGAGTAATCGGCATTTTTACCGATATTGCAATTTCACCGGGACTAAGCTTGAGACAGTGTCCAGACCGTTATGCCGTTCGTGCGGGTCGGAACTTACCCGACAAGGAATTTCGCTACCTTAGGACCGTTATAGTTACGGCCGTCGTTCACCAGGACTTAAGTTCAGAGCTTGCACCCCTCCCCGTAATCTTCTGGCACCGGACAGGCATCACCCCATATACATCATCTTGCGATTTAGCATGGAGCTGTGTTTTTGGTAAACAGTCGCCTGGACTCGTTAGCTGCGGCCTCTCAGTAAAATACTGAGGAGGCAGGTCTTATCCCGAAGTTACGACCGCTTTTTTGCAGAGTTCCTTAAGCTTAGTTATCCCGTCCACCTTAATGTACTCACATCCACCCACGAGTGTTCGATTTCGGTACGGTTATATATATTCGTCCCAGAGTGGCTTTTCTCGGCACCCTCGTATTGTAGGACCTACCCGTTAGAATTCCGAAGAACCCCTTCAAATAGGAATTGTACCACTCCTGTATTGTTACGCGGATTTTCCTACGTAACCAGAAGCGATACTCTTCGCGCATATCCATGAGCGCGTCCAATACTATTGATGCGTCCCCACATAGGTAATAACCTCATATATATAGTTCTGGAATATTAACCAGATATCCATCGGCTAGCGCCTTTCGGCTGCACCTTAGGACCGACTAACCCTGCCACGACTGACGTAGGACAGGAAACCTTGGGTATTCGGTGTGGAGGGTTTGCACCTCCATTACGTTACTCATACCAACATTTGCACTTCTGATACCTCCACAGTAGGTTACCCGACTGCTTCACAGGCGTACAGAACGCTCCGCTACCGATCCATAATTAAATATTGATCTTCCGTCTTCGGTGTATAACTTAAGCCCCGCTGAATCTTCGGCGCACAATCACTCGACCAGTGAGCTATTACGCACTCTTTGAATGAGTGGCTGCTTCTAAGCCAACATCCTGGCTGTCTTAGTAATCGCACATCCTTTTCCACTGAGTTATAACTTGGGGACCTTAGACAGGAATCTGGGCTGTTTCCCTTTTGACAATGGCGCTTATCCGTCACTGTCCGACTCCATAACATTTACGCCGAGAGTATTCGAAGTTTATCAAGATTTGCTAAGTCGGATAGACCCGCTAGTCTTATCAGAGCCCTACCCCTCTCGGTTACTATTATGGGCTATACCTAAATATATTTCGCGGAGAACCAGCTATCTCCCGGTTCGATTAGCTTTTCACTCCTACTCACAAGTCATCCAGTAGACTTGCAGCTCTAATTGGTTCGGACCTTCAGTAGGTTGTACCCCACCTTCATCCTGCTCATGAGTAGCTCACACGGGTTTCGGGTCTATTATACGTGACTATGTCGCCCTATTCAGACTTGGTTTCCCTACGGCTCCGGCTATAACTGCCTTAACCTTGCCACATATACATAAGTCGTTGGTTCCTTCTCCAAAAGGCACGTCGTCACCTTGCGGCTCCGACTCTTTGAAGGCACAAAGTTTCAGGGTCTATTTCACTCCCCTTCCGGGGTTCTTTTTACCTTTCCTTCACAGTACTAGTTCACTATCGATCTCGTATACTATTTAGCCTTAGAACGTGGTCGTCCTAACTTCACACCGGCTTTCACGTGGCCGATGCTACTTACGAGCATATCGCACCGAAACAAGATATGTTTCAAATACAGGGCTATTACCTTCTATGGCCAGCCTTTCCAGACTGTTTTTCTGCATTCTTGTATAAGTGTCTCTATTTTGAGCTTCGAGAAGATATGTCGTGTAACACCCCTACGGCAACGGGCTCATCCTTGGCACCGTAAGGGTTTGGGCTGTTCCAATTTCGCTCGTCACTACTTTCGGAATCTCGGTTGATTTCTTTTCCGACCTTACTAAGATATTTCAATTCGGGTCGTGTCCATCCATTCGGATTATACTCCTTAGAGTATAGGGTTCCCCCATTCGGAAATCTTGGGCTGTAATGCTTCGTGACAGCTTACCCAAGCTTATCGCAGTCTTGCGCGTCCTTCATCGGATATACGAGTCAAGGCATCCACTTTGTGCCGTTTATGTATTTATACAGATTTAAAAACTTACGTTCGTAAATGTATTTGCTTTTTGTTCTCGCTTATATTATTTAGTTGTTGGTATGAATAAAATCTTGAGTTTTTTGGTGGAAACAGAATTTCTAGTAGATTTTGATAAATCTACGAAAAAAAATTGCATTGTTTCTTTTTAAAAAATTTTTGAAGTACTGATTTGGGAATCAAATACTTCTTTAGATAACATTCAAATTAAATTGAATTCAAGAGTGTTAAGGAACAACTGTCCTTACATCTCATGCACCAGAAGACAAACCTGTTAATTTTTTATGTGTGATAAAGAGATAGTCCATCCGCACGTTCTCGTACGGATACCTTGTTACGACTTAACCCCAGTCAGTGTGTTTACCGTGGGCCTCCGTATTACTCGAAGGACTTCAGGTATGCACACCTCCCATGGTTTGACGGGCGGTGAGTACAAGACCCGGGAACAGATTCACCGTGACATAGCTGATTCACGATTACTAGCAATTCCAACTTCATGAGGGCGAGTTGCAGCCCTCAATCTGGACTGAGATCGGCTTTCTGGGATTGGCTCCGTGTTACCACTTTGCAGCCCTTTGTACCGACCATTGTATCATGTGTGTAGCCCTAGGCATAAGGGCCATGCTGATTTGACGTCATCCACACCTTCCTCTCGATTAACTCGAGCAGTCTCGTTAGACATAGTAACTAACGACATGGGTTGCGCTCGTTAACGGACTTAACCGAACACCTCAAGGCACGAGCTGACGACAACCATGCAGCACCTGTTTTCAAGTTCCCTTGCGGGCACAGATGTATTTCTACTTCTTTCTATCAATGTCAAGCCTAGGTGAGGTTCCTCGTTTATTGTCGAATTAAACCACATGATCCACTGCTTGTGCGGGTCCCCGTCTATTCATTTGAGTTTTAACCTTGCGGCCGTACTCCTCAGGCGGGATGCTTAATGCGTTAGCTTGAAGCACCGGGGACTTTGCTGACAAAGTCCAGTAAGTACAATAGTAACTAACAGTAGATTGGATTACTTTTTTGTTATTCTCCAAAGGAGAATTCATAATTATTTTCCATTCTATTGCTATTGCTATCGCTATTGTCTATTTCTGGCCTTGTAAACAAGGTCCCCGACACTTAGCATCCATCGTTTAGGGCGTGGACTACAGGGGTATCTAATCCCTTTCGCTCCCCACGCTTTCGTCTCTCAGTGTCAGTAGCGTTCCAGCAAGCTGCCTTCGCTTTTGGTATTCTGGTATGTATCAACGGATTGCACCCCTACTCATACCGTTCTGCTTGCCTCTCCCGCACTCAAGTCTTATGGTTTTTCGTGCAATTCAGGGTTGAGCCCCGAAGTTTAACACGAAACCTTTAAGACCACCTACAGACGCTTTACGCCCAGTAATTCCGGATAACGCTTGGGGCCTTCGTATTACCGCGGCTGCTGGCACGAAGTTTGCCGCCCCTTATTCCTCTGGTACCGTCATTATCTTCCCAGAGAAAAGAAGTTTACACCAACAAAGGCTTCATCCTTCACGCGGTGTCGCTCCATCAGGCTTTCGCCCATTGTGGAAGATTCCTCACTGCTGCCTCCCGTAGGAGTATGGACCGTGTCTCAGTTCCATTGTGGCTGGCCGTCCTCTCAGACCAGCTACCCGTCATTGCCTTGGTGGGCTATTACCCCGCCAACTAGCTGATAGGCCGCAGACCTTTCCCAGAGCGAATTGCTCCTTTACCCTTGCGGGACCATCCGGTATTAGTCTAGATTTCTCTAGGTTATCCCTGACTCTGGGGGAAGTATCAACGTGTTACGCACCCGTTTGCCGCTAAGTTATCTAGTAGCAAGCTACCAAATAACCCCGCTCGACTTGCATGTGTTAGGCGCACCGCTAGCGTTCATCCTGAGCTATGATCAAACTCTTTGAAACGTTAGACCTACATAGTAAATATATAGGATTTTTAAATGTTGTATGTTGTATCACAAAATTACAGGTTCGATTTCTCGAACTTGTCTTCTGGTGTATGAGATGTTAAAGAACAGGCACTTCGCTAAGTGCGTGGGAAGATTTATATGAAAAAGAGGGGCGAAGTCAAAACTTTTTTTCACTTTTTATTACTTTTGTTATGATTTCGCTTCAGGGAGAGAAAAAGTTAGCTTTCAAAGCTTGTCAACAATGCAAGTTTTCGCCTCAAAAACTGTTCATTTCTTTTCTAACGCTTTGACGAGCTATTTTTGTGAACAAAAAATCCTCGAAAACAGCTTTCTGAGGATTTATGTTTTGAGGCACTATCGTTTATTCCTATTTATCTAACAACTTTTTATCTTCTTTCTTGATACGAGACTTTACTTTTGCGATATTTTCTGGTGTTTCGAGATATTCAGGCATGGTTCCACCAATCTCATGTATAGTAGTACGAATCTTTCTCCCGACATCAAAATGAGCTTTGCTTGCTTTATCTTGTCACCTGATACCTTCTCGTTTTATCTTGGCTTCTGCTTGGGTCGCACGAAAAAGATTGGCAGCGAGCTCCTCACTCCCCATATGGTCGAGTATCTTTTCTGTTGGCTTCAATTTCTTTTGAGTATGAATATCCCGAGCTCTCATATTTCCATAGAGTCACATATAGCCATAATCTGAAAATTCTCCATAGTTCCATACGCCCGCTCTCTTCGCTGTACTAGCGAGATTCTTGTTGTGTTCAGTGAGATCCTCCCGGAGCTCTACTCGCCTCTTGTCAGCAAGGAGATTATCTGAAGTCTCTTGCCTGTGCGTCTGGATAGCAAAGTATGTTTGTCAGTCTGCAACTGCCTTTTTAGAAGGATCAGCATTCTGAATAATCAGATAACATGCATATCGAGAGAGATGATAGTCTGAAACCTCTCTCTTGGCATCAGAACCAATAGAAACCATATCGCTCACGACGGCGAAATGGTCTTGACTATTTTGTCCACTATTTTTACAAGCAATCTTTGCTTTTTCTATCGTTGGGAGAAATTTCCCGTACTCAGTATATTCGAGAATTTTATAAAGCTCACGGGCAGACCAATACTCTTGTTTGTAGTCATTAATATGCTTGATGGACTCAAAGATGGATGGAGACATACACTAATAGTTACGGATTACAGAAACAAGTTTCCCACGAATCTGAGCAGATGATGTGACAATAATTGGTTCAAAAGCATCGTTTTCAGGCTTAAGTAACATTGACTTCGGACTCTTGTACACGCGCTTCAGGGTTGCCCTCTCATCGTCCTCGTACTCTCACAATACCACCACGGCAATATCTCCATCATCTACATCCGTTTGTTGTCGGATAATCAAAATATCTCAACTACGAATCCCAGCATTAATCATGCTATCACCAATGGCAGTAAGTGCATAAAATTGCCCATATTTGTACTGACTTTTGGGTAACTCAATAAAATTATCAAAGGTTTCAGAGACTGAGATTGGTTTTCCACAAGCTACAGTTCAAAATAGTGGTATCCTCAATGTATCTTGTGTCATTGATATATTTCTCCCATAGCGCTCAATCAATCATTTTTCTTCAAGATTTTTGACATGTAAATGAATAGAGCTTGGACTAATTCGTAAAATATCCCCTATTTCTCTATATGTGGGGGTTCGATTATACTTATCGATAAATTCATTATAGGCATCTAATACGCGTTTCTGACTCTTTGTGACAAGTTTGATCATAGAAAAGTGAACAAAAATAGAATCTATACTTGATATTATACTATTTCTGAGTAAAATGCAAGCTAATTTAGTATTCTCCCTATGTTCACCTTTCTCAAACAAAAAACACCTACTCTGCAGTAACAGAAGTAGGGGCTAATGTTCTCCAAGAATAATCTCAGTGAAGTACGATGATTATATGGTTAGTAAGCAAAATGCAAATCTTTATATAGTTCCAGCTCCTGCCTTGGATTACGGGCTTTATTATGGCAAAGTTTCAGCTCTACAAAAACATTAAGTGAGAATATTATTGGCATCTAAGAGCTAATAATGGGAATAAAATTTGTTGGAGTGAGGGTTATACAACAAAACAAAGTGCAAAAGAGTCTATTGAATTTACACAAATAAATGCAAAAGATAGTCCCATAGAAGATAATACTTAGAGGTAATAAATCCCGCTTCATGCGGGATTTATTACCTCTAGCTCTTCGTCCGATTGCAATTCTTGCAGAGCATCTGAAAATAATGTTTAGTAACTACTTCAAATTAAGTTGTAAGATGTCCTAACTCTTTCTTTAATAATTCAATATTCTCAATGGCTGTCCATTTACTTTTCATAACCTCTTGAATCTTACTGCTTATTCGTTTTCTTTGATTTGGATCCTTGGAAATTGGTAGTAGCAATTCTTTCCATCTATCACCAATATTTGGAAGAGTAGTCTCAATAAGCACTTTATTTTGAGTCTGAAGTTGTGTCAATCTATGTGATAATAAATAAAGTAAATAAAATTCGTCAATTCCATAAATATTTTCTCTATCAAGAATTCTTAATACGAGAATTTCTCTAGTTAATAACACTTTTTGATCAAATGGAGAAACCATAGCAATGCTTCATATACGATAGCTTCATCTTCTAACATACACGATGTCTCAAATCTGAAGCTCCTTCTTCTTTCACTTTTTAGAAAGATAAATATCTTCTGTTATTTTTGCTGTTGGGTCTTTGTATATCTCCCAATTAACGATATCCTTTACTCGAATATACGGGACATCACCCATTCATTTGTATTCGGCTGGTGGTGATCCATGTCAATCAAAAAAACTAATAATTCATTCATCTATAAGTTGGGAAATTGGCACCATATCGAATCATTCGTTGATTGCAATATTCTCAATTTCCAATACTTTATTTTCCCAATAATATCTTGGGACAAAAACCTCTTTCTGGTTGCATAAATCATAATCAATTTTAAAACAAAATCGTTTAAATTCCCCGCTTTTCACTTCTTTTAAAATAGACTCAATATCATCCCAAATATCATTTTTATTAATATCCCCTATAACATCATCCCATCTATAAATAGGTTTTCATTGATGGTCATGTCACATTTCCTCAGCTACAGCCATATTTATTTGTGCTTGTTGTTTTATTCATTTTTCAATAATAACAACGATACACTTAGCATTATTATACGGTCTAAAAGTATTATGTGGAAGGTCAATTATCCATGTAATATTATTTCATTTCTTCATATAATCAAAAACGTATTTCATGTTAGGAGCATGAAAAAATGTCTCTGGAAGAATAATTCCAAGTCGTCCTCATTTCCTAAGTAGCTGAAAAGATCGTTCTATAAACAAAATTTGTGGGGTTTCGCTCTTGGATAAGTTATTTGTTTTGGAAAAAATTCATTCACTTTCTTTCCAAGAATACGCAAGATCATATTGTTTCAACTTATCTTCTCATACAACATGTATATCTTTCCCAAATGGTGGATTTGCGAGTAGGACATCAAACTTTCATAGCTCTACTCCTTGTCGTGTCTTATCCTTCCAATCGGTAGGACGTTTCAGGCTATCTTCACAAAAGATTCCTCCTTTACCATCTCAAAGTATTGCCATATAAGCCTTAGCTACTTTGCTAAGAAATTCATCATTTTCAATTCATCGAATATCATTCATAGCACATGCTATTTTCTCCTCATTTAGTGCAATCTCTGACCATCCATATTTTATTCCATCTTTTAATAACATCTCCCACTTATGTTTCAATGACTCAACCAAAAACCCTCATGATCAACAAGCTGGATCTATAAGTACCTCTCATGGAATAGGATCTACTAATTCCACCATTAACTTTACAACATTCCTTGGAGTAAAGAATTGTCATTGTGCTCATTTTAAAGCATATCCAATAAAAGTCTCAAATGCATCAGCAATAACATCCCTTTCGGATTCAATGAGACTATAATTTTGTAACTCTCAAACTATATATACTATGGAGTCAGGATCTAAAATAATCAAATCACTTACATCAATCACAACATTGTACTTCGACTTTACTTTCTCAAATAACTCAAAAATTCTATCACGTATAATATCATGTGATTCGCCTATTCATGCTCGAAACGAAACAATGTCTTCAGGTCTCGTAAATCGTTCATCATAAATCTTACAAAATACAAGATTAATAAGTTGTTGTGCTAGTACTTCATCTCTCGTTGCGCCTGTAGTATTTCATGCAAGATGATTTCGAATTGCTCTAAATATACTTTTAAGATTGTGTGGTTTTCTTAAGTCTTGACGCCGAAATTTTCATATATCTTCAAGTCTCTCTCCGAAGCGAGGTATATTTGGAATTTCTTCAAAAAAAACCTTTCCATTCTTTTCAATCTTCTTCAAAAATAATCGTTCCATTCCATTAAACCAGACTCAAAGAGATGCTTTAGAAAGACGCAAATAATCCTCTAATTGGGTAATTCAATCTTTCCTACTCTTTTTCTTGCATTCTACTATTATCTCGATAGTGTCATCGTTCTTAATTGAGCTTTTAAATATGGCTATATCAACAGGATACTTCTTGTCAGAATCAGAAGGTCTTTGCTTGACGCGAAATTGGGGACGTGTTTGTATATAATTTTTTGGGTATCCATAATCTTCTACGAGACTTTGAGAAAAAACTTGGACGGCCTCGACTTCTTCAGGCGTAGCCTTAACTTCAAGTCATGATATATAATCTAAAATCCATCCGTCTCTAACGATTTGAGTCATAAAAAAAGCAATCAGGAATTAAATTGATTGCCGAGTTTTTCGGGTGTCGTAAGCAAACAAAAACGGGTGACTTTATCGACCTATTCTGTTTGCTTACAACGAGATTTCCGTGACTATCTTGCGACAAAAACGGGCAGTGATAAAATCACCCGTGTTGTATACAAAATAGTCCCAGAAAAGCGTGTTTGAAAACCTCGGTTGTAAGCCCGAGTACTATATTTGAAATCGCAGAGAAGGCAACAAATAAATCCCCCGGAAATTCCGAGGGATATATTATCTCCGTATGTTACACCCCCTCACATAGAGCAGTGCCCGTTTGTGCATCTCCTCAAGCTCTGTTATAGTCGGCGAAACTCCAGTAAAGGTCGGATCAAGGACATCACCACTTCTATATGGCTGGAGATAATAGTGTTTGGCTCCATCAATACTCCGAGCAATCTCCTCAATATCATTGACTGAATGTCTCCCCCCGATAACTGTTGTTCGAAATTCATACTCTGGAGCTTGTTGCATGATAATACGCACACTCTCTTTATATGGAGCAATATCCTCATTTTTTCCCACGATAGAAGCGTATTTTCCCCAAGTATGCTTGATATCCATCGCCACATAATCCATCAATCCTCTTGAGATGAGTTCTTGAAGCATTTTTGGATTCTGACCATTCGTATCGAGTTTGACTTTAAAGCCGAGAGATTTGATACGAGTGAGAAAATTGGGGAGATCTGTATGAATCGTCGGCTCTCCTCCACAGACAGAGACTCAATCAAGGATTCATTGTCGGATTTTGAGAAAATCAAAGAACTCCTCTGTTTGTTTGAGTCCATCCTTGATATGAGCAATTTTCTCAGGAAGAACAAACTCACTATTCTGACAAAAACCACAACGAAGATTGCAGCCGAGGGTAAATACCACACAGGCAACTTTCCCAGGATAATCAAGGAGCGAGAGCCGTTGGAGTCATGATACTAACATATAGCATTCGTGTTAGCTAGACTGGTTATTTCATCATAATACTTACGAGTATAGAACTCTGATTTTTTCCCATTGTTAAACTGCGTCACTGGACGATAGTAGCCCATCACACGAGTGTATATCTCGCAACGCGTACGGAGAATCTTGTTCCCGTTAGAATCAAAGAAGTGGTCCATAAGTAAAAAGGTAAAAAAATAGGGTATTTTGGTTTTATAGTGGATGCTTGTTTTATTGTTTCTGTAGTTTTCTTCCTTATGCAAATTTCGCTTTTTGTGTCCACACAGATTTCCGTATAAAATCACAAACTGTTTGAGTGAAGCGAGTTTTTGTGATTTAGGAAATCAAGTGGGAAACACATACCGAAATGAAGCATGGAAGATCCACAAAAGACTTTTGGTACTTTTGGTCTCGCAAAAGTACATATGGACTTTGGAATATAGGAATGAAGATTCCGAAACAAATTCGGAATGACGGAAACTCTACAGTAATATCGATTCAAGGTCCCTCTTTTTCTCATCATCTGCCGTAAATTGCGTACGAGTATGGAAGTCAAACTTTTGTCCAGTATATCCGATTTCTGCATCACACTTTGGACAATAATCATGTTCTCCATTGACATACCCATGTTTTGGACAGATAGAAAATGTCGGAGTTACGGTGATATATGGGAGCTGATAATTCTCGATTACCTTACGAACAAAGTTTTTGCAAGCACTTGCATCCGTGAGTCGTTCACCCATATAGAGATGTAGAACCGTTCCTCCAGTATACTTGCATTGAAGATCATTTTGATACTCAAGCGCCTCAAAGGCATCATCAGTAAAATTCACTGGCAGTTGTGTTGAATTCGTATAGTACGGATTCTCAGGAGTTCCCGCCTGGACAATATCTGGATGCTGTCGCCTGTCTTCCCGAGCAAATCGATAGGTTGTTCCTTCGGCTGGAGTTGCCTCAAGATTATACATATTCCCGGTCAATTCTTGGTATTCCTTGAGGGTTTCACGCATATAATCGAGAATCTCTGTAGCAAAAGCTTTTCCTGCTTCTGTCGAGATATCTTCTTGTCCTCAGGTAAAATTCAAGATAGCCTCATTCATTCCATTGAGTCCAATGGTGGAAAAATGATTCCGGAACGAACGGAGATATCGGTATGTATACGGATACAGACCTTTTTGGAGCCAATCAGAGAGTACCTTGCGCTTCATCTCAAGCGATGTCTTTGCAAGATTCATGAGTTCGTGAATTCGCTTCTTGAATGCTTCAATATCACCTCGATGTTCATATCCAATACGGGCCATATTGATAGTCACTACCCCGATAGAGCCTGTCATCTCCGCAGAACCAAAGAGTCAATTTCCTCGCTTCACGAGTTCACGGAGATCAAGCTGGAGACGACAACACATCGAACGAACCGCTCCAGGCGTGTAGGCTCAATCATTAGGAACTCTGGTTATATTTCCTTGCTCATCTCGAACTCGCTTAAATTGTGAACCAACAAAATTCTGGAAATATGGGAGTCAATATTTCGCCGTCATCTCAAAGATAGCATTCACTCCCGAGCTTTCCCAAGGAAAATCTTCCGTGATATTATAGGTGGGAATAGGAAACGTGAATGCTCTTCCTCGATAGTCACCTTCGCTATACACCTGGAGGAGGGCTCGATTTATCATCTCTCGTTCACGATCAAGTTCGCTATATTTTTTTGTGTATAATCCCTTCTCATACCCACCGAGATGGAGGGCCTTGTCTCGGAGATCATCTGGACACGACCAATCTAGGGTGATATTGGTAAATGGTGTCTGTGTTCCCCACCGAGATGGAACATTGAGTCCGAAGACAAAATTCTGCATCTGTTGGAGCACGTAGTGGTAGGTGGTATCTTCAATATATTTTTCCCGCACAGCATCATTCTCAAAATTGACCCCATATGAAACCATATCCGTACGAATCTCTTCCATATGCTTGTGAACAAATGGAGAGAGATAGGTGTCAAATGAAGAAAATGCCTGAGCCCCTGCCCACTCATTCTGGAGAGTTCCGAGAAAATTAATCATCTGATTGACTGCAGCTTGGAGATTTCTCGGTGGCGCCGACTCAATACGATTGGGCATACCATTGAATCCTTCTTCCAACAGTTGTCTGAGACTCCACCCAGCACAGTATCCACAGAACATATCGAGATCATGGATATGATAGTCTCCATTTCTATGAGCCTCTCCCACTTCTTTTGGGTAGATATGTGAGAGCCAGTAGTTTGCAGTGACCTTTCCTGAAGTATTCAATATGAGTCCTCCGAGAGAATATCCAGAATTTGCATTGGCATTCACACGCCAGTCACTCTTGTCGAGATATTCTTCCATGGTCTTTCCTACCTCAATCATCACTGATTCATCAGAGCGGACTTCTTGTCGTTTTTGACGATAGAGGATATATGCCTTGGCAACACTATCATGCCCTGCTTTTATAATTGTCTCCTCGACCGCATCTTGAATCATCTCAATCGAAGGAATATTCCCTTTTGATTGTGACTCGACTCTCAAGATTACCTGATTGGTCATCTCACTCACATGAGAAAAATCAGCTCCACCAACTGCCTCAATTGCCTTGGCAATTGCTGCCTCAATTTTGAGACGATTAAACGTGGTAATTGTCCCATTGCGCTTCCGAATCTTGTATATGGCCATAATGAGAATTATTATTGTAATAAATACTATATATTGTTATTTGTAGCAGCTGTATTGCACAATATATTGTTGAAATGCTATGAAATCAAAAGAATTTAAAAAAAAGTCAGGATATTCTTCTGAACTTTTTTATGCACGAGTATCAGCAAGCCAATACCGAGATAATTGGACTTTTCATAATTTTTCATCTCTATAAAAGCATCTTCGGTATTTATACACTATATATTGATACTGATTATCATAATAGAATTCAACATATTGGCATAATCATTTCACCGAATAAAAAATCTCCCAATTGGGAGATTTTTACTATTTTTCAAATCATGGAGGAGGATTGGTTGTATTTCTCAAATCGTAGTCAATAATCACTGTATATTCATCAAGACTAGAATCCTTGTATGCCCTTTTGGCTGGATCAAATGGAATCGATATAGCACGGAAGTAATTCAAGTCATAACGAATCGATGTCTGAAAATCACATGTATCCCCAGGAAGTGGACATATTGCCGCTCCTTGCACGGAACCTCCGATAGTATTGCGAGAAAGGATTGACCCCTGTACCCATAATTGTTTGAGTGGAAGGTTGGTTACATCTGCTGTTGAGTCATTGTAGATATCACCAGGGCCATTTCCACTATAGACCGTTCCTTCAGCAAGAAGTGTTGCCTGAATACGGGATACATACTGATCTATATATATGTCTCATCCGATATTATTATTATTTTTGATAGCGATGACTGCTTTTGAGTTAGAACTCGGTGGACTAAATACAATACCGCCAGTTCCAGCAATTTTTACATCTCCACCAATCACAATAATAGAACGAACTGAGTTAAAAAGACTATCTGTGAGAACGAGTGTTTTGAGAGTACTTGTTTCATTCACAAATACTATCTTATCTCCAACAATTACTGGATTTACATTATTAAATGTACTGTTTGTTGTCGTGTTTTTCTGAACTGAAGTCAGATTTCTCGAAAGAGTTCCAACATTCTTGCGAACTCGCTGAAGAGTATTGTTAAATGCATTGGTATTGAAGCGAGCTCCCTGAGCATAGAGAGAATCAAAAATTGTTGTTCCTCCCGCATTTCCGATAATCTTCACTTTTCCAAGAAATGCAGCTCCTGTCTGAGCAACCGCTCCAGCAGCGCTACAAACTCCAGCACCAAAATGAACCCTCCCTACTCAATTATTCCACCCATATCCCTGAAAACTCCGGTTAATAGGATCAAAACAAAGATTGGTATTTGGACCAGAGAGGTTAATTGTACCAGCATTGGGCGATGTCATTGTTCCAGTAACAGGCCAGAAATCCGTTGCTTTTCCACTCGCTGGTGGAACGATGGCGGCACTAGCATCAAAAGTGGCAATTCCTACTGACTGGAGATCAATACTTCCAACCAGAGAGGTACCATTTAATGCAACACTAAATTGAACATTCCCCGCATTTCCAACCCCAGTCGAATAAAAGAATCCATTACTTGAAAGTGGATACAGTGTAAAATTGGGAAGTACCAAAGCTACCGC